>CALJAA010000151.1 GCA_938028465.1 uncultured Granulosicoccaceae bacterium
GATTTCATCCGTGATGTGGGTAAACACATCACTGTTAACTACATGATGGCAAAAGACTCCGTAAAAAATCGTATTAAGCCTGAAGATAACCCTAGCGCTGCAGGTTCAGAAGGCATGAGCTTTACTGAGTTTACTTATCAGTTGGTGCAAGGGTATGATTTTTTACACTTGTACAAAAACAATGATGTTTCCTTGCAGATGGGCGGTAGTGATCAGTGGGGCAACATTACAACCGGCACTGAGCTTGTCCGTCGTATTGGCAATGGTAAAGCTTTCGCAATCACAACCCCATTGCTCACTAAAGCTGATGGTTCTAAATTCGGCAAGAGCGAAGGCGGTAACGTTTGGCTCGATTCAAAATATACATCTACTTATAAGTTTTACCAGTACTGGTTAAATTCAAGCGACGAAGATAGTGAGCGCTACATTCGTATCTTTACATTTTTGAATGAATCTGAAATCAAAGCACTTGTTGCTGAACACCAAGAAGCGCCGCATCTTCGGGTGTTACAGAAACGTTTATCAGACGAGATAACCACCTTAGTGCATTCAAAAGAAGCGCTAGAAAAGGCCAAAAAGGCCAGCGGAATTTTGTTTGGAAATGCCACAACAGATGATCTAAAAAGCTTAGACGAACAGACGTTTTTGGATGTTTTTAGTGGCGTGCCAATGGCTGAAGTACCACTGGCGAGCGTCAAAAGTGGTCTAGATATAATCGAAGCGCTCGCCACAAACACAGGCTTTTTAAAGTCTAACAGCGAAGCGCGCCGTGCCTTAAAAGAAAACTCAATTGCCGTTAACAAAGAAAAAGTGAAAGAAGAACATTCGCTAACGGAAGCTGATCTGATCAACGGTAAATTCATCTTATTGCAACGCGGTAAAAAGAACTACTTTGTACTTAACGTTGTTTAAGTACGAATCGTTGGCCCTAGTGTTTTCTTAGTCCAATGACTAATTGCAACTGAACCAATAAGGGTTGGTGCTAGCCACGCTATCCAAGCAGGATTTGTTTGTACGTTTACAACCAAAACTGCTGTTACTGTGGCAATGCTAGCCCCACCCATTCTCCCTAAGTGTAGCGCTATACGTTCTTTGCCAACAGGCCACTTATCACCACGTCGAAAATCACTGTAACCTTGGCCAACGCCGATGAGGCCGAAAACAATGAGAATAATAGCGATAGAGCTATCAGTACTGAAGGAGTAGGCGCTAAAGGCGAACATCACTGAGCCGGCAAATATCATGAAAACCGAACTACCTTTGTCTAGTGTGTTGCGAATGCTGTCTCTAGCTATGGCTAAGCGAAAGCCTGTAAAAACGAGGTATGCGCTAAATAAGCCAACAAAAAACAAGAAAATATTACCGGTTGCGAGCGAGACGATAAATGCCAGCGATAAGGCGCCAGCCATTCCCGCGACATAGGCTCTACCCCCACGCCGGTGCCATAATCCGCCTTTTTTTGTAACCAAAGCCGTAATCATCCCTAAAGCAGCTATCGATCCCATTAAAACGTGTAACCCCACCATTGTTTTAATCATAATGTGCTTCCTTATGCGTCTTGTTGCATAATATAGCGGCAATGTCGATTATATGCAACAATGTGCATAATAATTTGAAATTTCCCCGTATCGAATGCCAGATCGTGAACTTCAGGCCCGTCAAGCCATACTCCCAAAAACGCGTTATTGAACGAATTATTTGACAGGCAGCCGCACTAGAAGGGTTTTATTTTGACGCTGGCCCATTGCCAATAGTCGCTGAGTTAAAGCAATTAACCCCCGTTACCACTTGCTTTTATAAGCTAATTGACACGCTGAAAACGCGTATATGACGGAAGAAACTAACCTTCGAATGGCTCTACAGCCTAAGGCTTTTTTACTGCATTCTCACAAGAAAGGGCTATTTACTAGGCGATATGCCAACCGTCGCGCATTAACAGGGTCGCACGATTGTCATAGATTGTGAACACACCTGAGGTTGAGCATGGTGATAATTCGAGCCTGCATAACTCGCTGTTATGGCTTGGGATTTGCTCTACGGACTGTTAGTTAGCAGCCTTCTAACGATTATCGTCTGGGGATTGGCTAAGAATTAATTTTTTTTGGAAAATATCTATGTATGTTTTAGCCAAATGGCCACATAACAATAAAAATGTAGCGCTGATCGTGCAAAGCGCTGCCCGGAAGGATCCATTTGACAGCATTTTTAGTCCAAATCCAAACAACTGCGCTGAGGCATTAGATTGCCAGGGAAGCTATGTAAGCGACTTACTAGATGTTTTGATAGAACAACATCGCGATATAGAGCATGCAGTGATAGTTAAGAACCCTGCGTGCATACTAAGTGACGAGTTACTAACCAATACCGTTAATGCCTTAACAGATCTAGAGGATCGAGTTGAGAGTAACTGGGCGCTCTGCACACCTTCGGGTTTGAGTATCGATAACAAGAACCTAATGGGTAGCTACTATTCTCATCTACCGGGTTTGCCTACTCGGCAAGCGATTGGCCTAGTTAAGGATACCTTCATTGACTTCTACGTCGTCAACTTAAATTTCTACAAAACCGCCCGAAAAAACCTTGAGCGAACCACTGATGGATTTGAACTGAGCTTGATCTGTGAGGGAATTCTGCGAGACACCGGCTCTTATTTTCATCCAGCTTTGAGTGTTGGTGTTGACAGTATGCCTATGGCTCGTGACATCAACAAAGTACGTGAAGATCTGACTAAGGTATTTGCCAATTATGTTGATTTTGGCCCAATCAATACGTTTGTTGGTCAAATCACTGAACAAGAACTTGTTGATAACCCGAAAGATTCGGATAGGCAGTTTTTGGGTAGCTTATCGAAAAAGCATGAAGCGATTTTGCTGTCTAATTGTGGCCCAGTTTCTTTATCTATCGTTACACGTACTTGTTTTGCACGCATACCTTATCTAAAGCGTTTATTGGCTTCCGTTGTGCGAGCTGTGGATGAAGAAAGCGATATAGAGCTTATTATTGCATCTGATATAGAGCCCGAAAAGGCAAACAGCGTGATGAAAGAAATAAAACACGAATACGCTGATCTTAACCTTAACTATGTTGATACCAGCAATGAGCCCGGGGTTAGCCGAGTCAGAAATCTAACTGGTGGTATTAATGCAGCGACCAAAGAATACGTTTGGATTGTAGATGATGATGACTACATTACTGCTGATGCAATAACACAAATACGGCAAAAGCTCCTTCTTGGTGCTAAGCCGTTTATCTTTGCATCATCAGATGTTGTAAACGAACAGTGGTTTCATGATGAATCGGGTTCAGTGCTAGAGAGCTCGGTGCCCACTACAACGTACCATGCTAAGAGTTGGAAGTTTCTTTTTGGTGGTTCTAACCAAGTACCGATCTGTGGGTTTATCTCACCGCGGGAACATATCATCGCCCAAATAGCAAAGATAAATTTGGCTGAAAACCTAAGTGAAGACTACGCCTTATTGCTTGCGTTGTTGGCCAGCACTGAGCTGCCACGCATAGATGAAATTGAAACGTCGATATCTAAGATATCAGTACGGCAGGGCGAAGATAACACAGTCAACATGATTGATCGCAGACCTTGGACTCGTGATATTCATGGTTTCTTAACAGATATATTACAAGATTCAAGATTGGTTGATGAGGGTTTTTGGAATCTGTTGGTAGCGCGAAATGAAGTAGAGCAAAAGCTTAGTAACGCTGTTGATGACCAGCTAATAGAGTCAAACAAGGCGCTTGTTAAGCGTAACAGAGAGCTTAAGAAGTCAGTCAATATGCTACAGAATGAAATGAAGATTGTACGAGAGTCGAATTCGACCTACGTAAAAATTGAACGACGAGCAGAGCCCGATATGCGCTTGCAGCCCGGGGCCAAAGAGTCTTCCTCTAAGGCACAAACAACAACGACGAATAAAACAGAGACCGTCAGCGATAAAAAGGATGAGAAAAGCGCTGCTCAGTCCCAGAATAATACTCAGGACAAAAACCAGTCATGAAAATCGCATGCTATACAAGTTGTTCAATGAACTACCTTGCGAAAGCAAGAGTACTCGCTGAATCACTAAAAAAACATAATAGCGATGCCTATATCGTTTTATTAATGAACGATATCACGCCAGATTGGTTTGACCCAGAGGCTGAGTTATTTGACGAAGTATGGAGTCCAGCGGATTTAGGGTATAACGAAGCGTGGGTGTTTAAACATAATGTTATGGAACTGTGTACTGCAGTAAAGGGCAGTGCGCTAGTGCGATTGTTGGATACCGTTGAAGCAGATATGTATGCTTATTTTGACCCAGATGTTTGTGTGTACGACAACCTATCTGGTGTTGAAGAGCTCATGCAAGGCAAGTCTATAGGCTTAGTGCCACATATTACGGAGCCAGAGACAACTGATATTGGTATCCGAATGACGGAAATGTCGGTGACCCATCATGGTATCTATAACCTTGGGCACTTGTTTGTACGCAATGATGAGCAAGGTAGAAAGCTAGCCCAGTGGTGGTCTGACCGGTTAGACGACTATTGCTACAATGATCCTGAGAGGGGTTTGTTCACTGATCAACGTTGGATGGACTTAGTGCCAGCAGTGTTTGATTCAGTACAAATAATACGCGAGCCTGTAGTAGACGTTGCTAGTTGGAACGTACGCGGACGCCAGTTTAAAAAGGTGTCGGATGGCAAGTATACGGTTAACAATATTCCATTGTTAACATACCATTTCTCTGGTACAGGTTTAAATGGTGTTCACAACCGCGTCAGAAATATATTTAATCCATCAGACATTGCCTTAGCTGAAATCGAAAGGGAATACGAGAATTTTATTGGCGCTCATGGCCAAGCAGAGCTGGGCATTCATCCTTATGCTTACGACTTTTTTGACAATGGTGAGAAACTCTCTGATGAGATCAGAAAGTTCTACCGTAAAAACCCTGATTTAGAAGTTGCGTTTGATGAGCCTTATCAAACAGAGAATGCCGATAAAAGTTTGTATGAATGGTTATGTAAAAATCGTGTTGATTTGATTAACCAGTACATTGTGCCTGATCATAAGATAGAGAAAGCATTTGATGGTTTGTTTGATGAGATGTATTACCTGAGTCGTTACTCTGAAGTTAAAGATCTAATTGCTAATAGCATCTACAAAGATGCTAAAGATCACTATGTGCAATACGGCAGTGCCAATTTTTATAACCCTAATATGTATTTTGAGTCTTCGCTATATTTTGATAAGGCGCAATATCATTCAGGCCATACGTTCTCTTTAAAGAAAAACGTTGGTAGCGACATTGAGGCTACTATGCTTTGGCATTATTTAAAGCACGGGATGAAAAACGCGATCGAGCCAAATTGTTATTTTGATTCTAACTACTACGTTAAAACTAATGATGACGTAAAACAGGCGATCAGAGTAGGTATGCTTCACAGTCCTTTGGAGCATTTTTTCAGAGCGGGCGATGCGGAAAAGCGTAATCCAAGTGCTAACACTGATTTACGGGAAATATACCGACTCAATCAAGAAGTGGCGCAATTAATCGATCAAAATGTCACGAGAGGCGTTATCGAGGCTCTGATTGTTCTTAATAAAATATCCGGTTACGAGAGTTATAACGTTAACCTAGATTCTGCGCAGGCTGGTTAAATCACGATGTCTCAATATCTTTTCATAGGTGGCTCCGGCAGAAGCGGTACATCATTTCTTGCCAAGAAAATGTCCGAATTGCCTACAGTAATAGGCATTGAAGACGTTGAGTTAAAGATCTTTGGTGAGCTTAATGGTTTGCCAGACTTGCACCATGCTCTAGTGAGTCACTATGGTTTGCAACGTGCAAAAAATGCAGTTAACTCATTCAGAAAACTCTATCTGAATCTATTTAGTAATTTCTATCTAGGGCAGGTTGAGCTAGGAACAGTATTGGACGCGCAGCAATCAACCGATTTGGTCGATGCTTATCTAGCTGGCCTCACCAATAACGATAGAGCCTATCCGCTTGAGATCACTCACCAGGAATTTGTATTCCAAACGAAACGATTTATTGATGCACTCTACGATGATCTTGCTGGTGTAGAAAAATATCACTATCGGCTTGAGAAAACGCCACATAACTTATTACAAACACGGTTTTTATCAGAGCTTTTTCATGGCTCGAAGTTTGTTCATGTGTCACGTGACCCTCGAGCAGTAGCTGTGTCTTTGCTGAAGATGCCCTGGGGGCCAGATAACATCGATGAGTGTGTTAGATGGTATGCAAGCTATCATAATAGCTGGATGCGTGAAAAAGCCCATTGCGATCTATCAGGAATAGAGATCTATGATTTTCGTATTGAAGATTTTCATCACGAGGAATCGGCAACTGTGTCTGGTTTGTCGGAATATCTGCAAATGGAACAGGATCTGGATTTATCCGGGTTTAACTATGAAAAGCTAATCGATTTAAGTGGCAAGATAACAGATGAGCAATTCTCTGAGCTAAATGACGGGCTGCAAAAAGAAGTAAGTGAATTAGGCTACGATGCGAATAGTGTCGGCTCTTTAGCCTAGCGAAGCAACTACAACAAAACAGAATATCTTAAAGGGTGCGCCGTGGGTAATGTCGAACAAATTAGTGACTATTGGGATAAACGAGAACGGAACTACGTTAAGTCAGACGTACGTTACTGGTATCAACATCCCGTGGTGCTGAAACACTATCGTGATTTAGTAGTAGAAACCAATGATAGCTTGGATGTTAAGCCTATCAATGCATTCTTGCGTGCTCACTACGCTGATAAAAAATTCGATCGTGCTTTGTCCATAGGCTGCGGTAGTGCTCATAAAGAGTTGCAACTACTTAAAGATGAGTTGGTAGGGCAGTTTGATTTATACGAGCTCTCAGGATCTGTGATTGAGGCGGGTAAGAAAACGGCAGAAAAATTCGGCGTTGCTGATAGAGCTACATTTTTTAAAGCCGACATCTTCGGTAAAGAAAACAACGATGAAAAAGAAAAGTATGACCTAGTGCACTGGGATAACGCATTACATCATATGTTTTCTGTGAAAGATGCGATCGCTTTATCAAAGCGTATGCTAAAACCTGGCGGTGTATTAGTCATTGATGATTACGTCGGGCCTTCCTATATGCAAATTGATGCGGAAGACTATAAATTTGCTGATAGTGTTAGGCTGCTTCTTGATAAAAAATATATTAAAAACAACACTGAAGATAAAGACAGATTTCCTTTGTCGCCTAAGTCACCGCGAATACCTGTAGAACGATTTTTAGCTACAGATCCGAGTGAAATGGTTGATGCTGGTAATATTTTGCCAGAGATCGATCGTCAATGCGCTGGAGCATCAGTGATCAAAACCGGCGGGATTTTGTATTTTCTTGGCTTACGCCCGTTGTTTGGCAATTTTGATGCTAAAAACAAAGATGACCTTGAAGTGCTGTCAAACTTATTAAAGTTAGACAAATGGTACACAGAACAAACAGGCAAAACTTTTCACGCGTTCATAAGCTGGAAAAAGTAAGTCCGATTCGCTAACCTCTGCCACGTACCGGTGGCAGAGGCGGTGTACATTTTAGTCGCTGCGTTCGCAGGCGGCTCAAACACACCGCACTCAAATCTTTCATGACGGCTACTCGGTGCTGGTTACAGCACAATAGGCTGTGATAGTCCGATTTGTAGATGCAGTCTAATCAGCATTTCGTAATAATATAGCTTGGCCCCTACTGATTTATCTTGAAATACGAATCTGCAGGGTATATCAATTTATGCAACAATGTGCATATGAGCTTAAAGTACGTCCTATTAACGTTGCTCAACCGTGAATCTCGTACCGGTTACGACCTAGTACGTACCTTTGATTCAGCGGTTGGTTATTTCTGGAACGCCAGCCACCAGCAGGTTTATCGCGAGCTGGGCACACTAGCTGATGCGAAACTAGTGAAGTTCAAACTCGTTGAACAAGAAGATAAGCCTGATAAAAAAATATATAGCCTGAGTAGCAGTGGTAAAACAGCGCTTTACGATTGGCTGGAGAGTCCCTTAAAGACTGTTAAAACTAAGGATCTGTTGCTAGTAAAATTGATGAATGCGAGTAGTGACAATGTTGAGCAAATGCAGCGCGAGCTTCAGCGCAATATAAGCGACAGCAAAGAAATGCAAGCAACTTATCAAGCCATAGAAAAAAAATACTACTCGCCCAAACAATTAAAAGTATTGCCCAGTGATCAAGTGATGATATATGCAGCGCTACGTAAAGGCATACTCAGTATTAATGCTCACTTAGCTTGGTTGGAAGAGGTAGAGAAATTGATCATAAAAACGTTCCAATGACATGGCATCTAAACGATAGTTTTGACACTAGCGCAGGCGTTGTGGCTGCAGGTAGTGCAGGCGAAGGGCGGCCCATCGTACTGGCACATGGTTGGCCATGGTCCTCATTTTCATGGCATCGCTTGATACCTGCGTTATCAAAAAACTTTCAAGTGTTTTGGTATGACATGCCAGGCTATGGCCAATCGAGTAAAAATCCACAGCAACGCACATCATTAGATGTTCAGGGGCAGGTGTTTTCAGAAATGATTGAACATTGGGCGATTAAGAATCCAATCGTAGTGGCGCATGATTTTGGTGGTGCCACTACACTTCGAGCCCACTTATTACACGGTTGCGAATACGAACGCTTAGTATTGATGAACATCGTGGCTATGCGCCCATGGGGCTCGGAGTTTTTTGACCATGTTGGCAAACATGTAGATGCATTTATGGGTCTGCCTCCCCATATTCATCATGCGATAGTGGAGTCTTATATTAAAGGCGCAATAGTAAACGGGCTTGCTGATAATGACCTACAACAGCTAGTAGCACCTTGGCTAGGCGCTGAAGGTAGCGGTAGCTTTTACCGTCAATTTGCACAAGCCGATGAAGCCTATACTGTAGTACTCGAACCACTATATAAAAACATGCGCTGCGATGTGAATATTATCTGGGGTGAGGATGACCCGTGGATACCGATAGCGCGTGGTAGAGAACTCAGTGGGTATATTCCATCAGCCTCGTTTGAGGCGTTGCCCGGCGTGGGTCATTTGCCTCAGCTTGAGGCTGCGGATCTTATTTTAACGAGCTTAGAGCGCTGTTTTCGATGCTGATACGGGGTATTGTGCCGAAGATAACTTCCTGCAATCAATTCCTAGTGAAGAAGATAAGTACCGTAATATTGGAGCGGAGTTAACGGGGCATGTGGTTGAGCGGCGAATACGGGCTAACGTGAAGATACCGGTTAGTAGTACGAGAACTCATCCACGCATTGATTGCTTAGTTAAATGCTTGCATAGCGCTATCAAGGTCGCTAATCAAATCATCAGCTGCTTCAAGTCCGATATTCAAACGCACTAAACGCCCACCATAATCTTTGTTTGGCCGGTCAACATCAGGGTAAACAACAGCTAGGCTTGTGACACCGCCCCAACTCAATCCAATTTTGAATAACGTTAGCGAATCGATAAAGCTGATGGCTTGTTGCGCGGTAATGTGTTCTTTAAACTCAAACGAAAACACGCTGGCGGACCCCGTAAAATCTCGTTTCCAGTGGTCATGCCCGGGGCAGCTTGGAAGCGCTGGGTGAAAAACGGCATCGACACTTGAATGTATTGATAGCCAGTTAGCGACTTGCAGAGTAGATTGCTCGAGTTGTGATAGCCGTACCGCTAAGGTTTGCAGGCCGCGCAATGCTAGGCTGCAATCATCGGGTGATACGGCTAAACCGAGTTGCCGGTATACAGGCCCTAAGGCCTTATAAGCATTTGCATCACGTGCTGAAACAGAACCCAGTAAAATATCGCTGTGCCCACCAATGTATTTTGTTAACGCTTGAACACTCACATCCACATTAAATGCAAACGCGTCAAACAAAACGCCAGCAGCATAGGTGTTATCAAGCGCGACTGAAACACCCCTAGTATGAGCTGCCTTAACAATGGCCGGCACGTCTTGTATTTCCATGGTGACTGAACCGGGGCTCTCGCACCAGATCAACGTGGTGTTATCTTTTATCAGTTCACTAATACCTGCACCGATAAGCGGGTCGTATGGTTCAACTTCAACATTAAAACCGCGCATTAAGCCCTCTGCCATTTCCTTGTTAGGGCCATAGGCTGAAATAGGCACAAGCGCGTGGCTGCCAGCTTGGCAGTAAGCCATGTATACCAATGCAATCGCAGCTTGCCCACCTGGCACAACCAACGTGCGATGTGCTGATTCGAGATACGCAATGCGAGCAGCAAGTTCTAGCGCAGTTGGTGTGCCGTATAGGCCATAGGAGTATCCGTTTTCAGCTTGATCCCATCCATCGTTGACGGCGGCTTGGTTTTCAAATACCACGGTTGATCCGCGGTATACCGGAGTCGCTAATGAAACGTAATCGCGACGGGCTTGAGGGTCAGGGTTGAGTAATTTGGTGCGCCAGTCCATTAGGTCGCCTCACGTAGGTGATCGATAAACTCTTGGCTTAGCGCGTTGGTGGGTGCCATGTGACGCTGTTTTTTATAGGTACGAACGGCACGGTAAGTTTCGCTACCAGCGAAACCATCGATTTGCCCCTTGTACAAGCCCAGCACCTTCAAGCTTTCTTGCACCATCATGACGTCCCCGGTGGCGGCAAGCGATGCACCTTTACTACTAAGCTCTTGTCCCATATCAGCCGTCGCTAGATAAATTTGGGCCAGTATACCAATTAAAATATAAAAGCTAGTAGCTTAACTAGCCTTGAACTAAACACTTTAGCTAGTGCTGTTGGGCAGGAGGAAGTGGCTCCTTACTTCGGATTTGCAAGCCAACAATATGATGGCTAGACTCATTCCGCTGGCTGCAAAGAACATAATGGGGCCGAGAGCCTGCAACATAAAGAATTCTGGCCAAGGATTGGTGATACTGATGATAAAGGCCGATAGGGCGTCCCAAATTGCTAGCGCATTCCATACGATGATGGTTGTCCATACACCTAAACCTTTTCGGTTCCAAATTAGAATCGCTATTGCTAATGCGGATAAACCAATAACAGCGTCACCAATCAGTGGCATTAACCAAGCGATAGGCGGATCACCTGCAGCTGAACCGCCGGCGCGATGAATGAAAGCCAGCGTCATTGCGCGGCCAGCTAGCATCAAGGTCAGAATCATTATGATCTTTAGATAGATTGAATGTTTACCCTTCATTGAAATAGCTCCTACTGTTTGCGATTAAATAAAAAACAGTGCATTTCTTAATCTCCATATTCACGTGTTGTTGCTGGATACCTGATTCGTACCCAGCAACTTTTAGCACTACGGCTTAAGGATTAACCGGTATAAAATCGATGTTTGCCTTTTGAATTATGGCCATAACGCACTCGGCGCCCGGTAAGCACTCGCTTACGTGCGCTACGTTGCCTGGCATAAACCAATGTGCACCGGCGGATAGTTGCTTCTTAGTTTCGGGCTTGCCTGGTTCCCAATGCATTGAAACGCCACTTAACACAATGCCGACATAGTCATGCGTATGGGTGTGCAGGGGTGTTGTCATACCCGCAGTGAATTTCACATAGGTGACGTGGTCACCTTTTGAAGCGTCTCCATTAACAGGCGAAACGGTGGGGCCAAAACCAGACTCGACCCATTTCAGTTCTGTAGCACTGGTGTGGTTAGTGGCATCGCCTTTACTGGCTGACGCGCCGCTTATCGTGATCAAAGCCAAGCTAGCTAGGGCTAGGGCCGCTAGTGTATTTTTAAAAAATTGTTGCTTCATCAGGATCTCCGTTGGTAGGATTTGTTAGGCTGAAACTCTAATCTATACGGATAAAATGATTAGATATATGGCTAAAAATACTGAATGCTTATCCTAATCAACTGTCTATAGAGGTTTATGGCTACTAACGCATTAAGCACGATTCTGACTGAGCTGCGCGTATCGGGCGCGATAGTGCTGAGCCAAGCGCATCCGATCCCGTGGTCGGTAAGGGTGCCTAAGGGCAATGAGCTTCGTGGATACTTAGGTGTGGGTGATGAGGTGAATGTCGTGCCTTTTCATATTGCGCATCGAGGTCACTTTGATATCCATCTCAATAATGGCGAGTCTCTTGTTGTGGATGCCAATCAGCTTATGATGTGTGCCAACGGTGATGGTCACGTCATGGGTAACGGTGAAACTAAAACAATACAAAGTTTTGAAGAAGTCATGTCGGCCGGTTCGTTTGAATTTGAACCGAGTAGGGTAGGGCACACCGAAGTTGTGTGTGGCGTATTTATGTTGCGTAACACTAGACACAATCCGCTTATACAGGCATTGCCTGATCATGTATTAGTTGATGTTAATGGTCCAAACAGTACGCCCACAATGCAGCAACTTCACGCCATGCTTAAAGATGAGCTCAATCGTTCACGGCAAGGGCAGTCGTACATGCTAGAACGCGTACTCGAAATGCTGTATGCGGAGTCAATTCGCATCTATACCGAATCCAATAAAGATGTGTCACCCAGTTGGTTAGCTGCCATCAACGATAGCCGTATCGGGCCGGCAATCAACACGATTCATGCTCGACTAGCGGATAACTTAACTATTGAAATGCTGGCCAAACAAGTCGCACTCTCGCCATCACGATTTACAGCGATTTTTAAGCAACGTATTGGTGTGCCTCCTAAGGCATATATAGCATCACAGCGCCAAGCCTTGGCAGCACGACGTTTGCTCGAGAGTAACTTAACCATCCAAGAGATAGCACACGAATGCGGGTACCAAAGTATGCCGTCATTTACCAAAACGTTTGTTAAGCACTTTGGTAGTACGCCCTCTAAGTGGCGTAGTGATCGTAAGGCTTAGCTGCTTAACGACGGTATCTCTCGGCGATATAAAATCGCTTCAATAGCCGCAGTATCCATATCAATTTGGCGAGCCATTTTGTGCCCGGAGTAGACAGCGTCAGCAATTAAAGCAGGTGCTTCGGCATCGCCAATAATGTGTACTCTTGGCATACTCGCAGTGTCTCCAGCCGCAACCTTCGCTTCAAGCTGCGTGTACAAATCTACGTTAGAAGTGCGTTGCGTGAGTAGTATTAAGTTATCGCACGGTAGAGTGTCTTCCTGATCTGTGAATACACAGCTTAGGGTGACGTTGCCTTTGCCTGCATTTACTATGTGTTTGTTTGTAACGATATTAACGTTCTGTTCGATCAAAGATTTTTGCACACGTGCTTGCTCGAGCGTGTATGTTGTCCATGCTGAAACAATGCTGCCTGGCGTAACAATGCTAAGTTTACTGCCTGCAGTGGCAAGGTGATCAGCAATAACGCCACCCAAATAACCTTGCTCTTGGTCGTAGATAACGGTATGCCCGGATAAATTATCAATGCCATCCATCACATTGTCGGGCGTGTAAACGTTTAAACCCGCTAAGCCGGAGATGCCTAAACCTTGGTGCTGGCCAACACCGTCGCTACGCCAGTGGCATCCAGTAGCGATAACGATATCATCACATTCAAGTTCAATGATTTCATCAACGCTTAGATCACTTTCCCAAAAAATTTGCGCATTAGCTTGTTGGCTAATTTGATGTACACGATAATCGACAACTCGCTTCCAGGCTGATAAGCCTTTTAACGTGGATTCGCGTAAGCAACGCCCACCAGCCGTGTCGGTCTTTTCGGATAGAAAAACTTCGTATCCGCGTTTGGCGAGCTGCATTGTGCACTCTAAGCCTGCAGCACCTGCGCCAATCACAAGTACGCGCTTGTCAGCTGTTTTGGTGGGTATTGATTCTGGGTGCCAGCCTTGCCGCCACTCTTCGCCCATGGTTGGGTTTTGCGTGCAACGTATTGGTATACCAATAGAGTCATGTGCGTAGCAGACATTGCAGCCTATACACTCGCGGATGTCTTCACTTCTACCGTCTTTAATTTTTTTAGGTAGAAAAGGGTCAGCGATAGAAGGACGTGCTGCGCCAATTAAATCCTGCCCTCCTTTTTTGATGACGTTAGCCATGGAGTCGGGTGATGTGAACCTTCCGACTGCTACAACGGGTTTGGTGGTTAGGCTTTTAGCCTTAGCCACATGATCAACTAATGCACCCTCTTGTACAAAACGTGAAGCACCCATTTCTATATCGTAGTCAGGGACAGTAATGTCCCAAAGGTCAGGGTATTCTGCCAACAAGCCGAATGCATCCATGGTTTCGTTATCTTGTATTGCTACACTAAAGCGAGTAGCCACGGCAGCACGGCCAGCGACAGCTTCACGTGTTACGTCAATGAGCTCTTGTACAATGCGCACACGGTTTCGCAAATTACCACCGTATTCATCGGTGCGTTGATTGGTATTGGCATCTAAAAATTGTGAAAGTAAATAACCATGAGTGGCGTATACATAAACAATATCGAAGCCTGCAGCTACGGCGCGTCTTGCGGCATCGGCCTGCCACTGAATCAGATTTTTTATGTCGCGTTTGTTTATGGCGCGGCACTGGATAGGGTGGGGCGTATCGGTATTGTTGATAGGCGCACTGCGTAAGCCCATTGTTGGTAGTCGGGTATCTAGGTTGCCAACGGAGTTGCCACCAAACCAAAGTTCAACACCAGCTAGCGCATCATGCTCGTGAACAGCATCCGTCATTTGTGCATGAACATGCACATCGTTGTTATCCCATAGTCTGGCATGTGGATAGCCGCCATCATCTGATGTGGGGTGCGCGGAGCAGTATTCTGTACAAACCACACCCCAGCCACCCTCAGCTTTCATTCCACGCATGGCTGCTGCAGTTTGTGGGCGCAAGTGGCCCATGCCCGCGCAGTGAGGTACTTGATAAAAACGGTTTTTGCAGGTGACAGGCCCAATTTGTATAGGCTCAAACAATATGTCGTGGTTTTTATTGCGCTCTGGCATTAGTTTCTTTAGCGTTAAAGATAAGGAATCATGCCACGCTAGCGCGATCAGCAGGGTGGGTCAATGGTGAATTGTTACGCGACTAGGTATTCACTTTTATGCGCCTTGGTTGCTATGCCCGCAGCTTCATAATAAGCTGATGGTTATCTTAAATACTAGGCTCCTATGGATCTCCTCAATTCAGTTACTACGTCGGCTATACAAGAACAAGATAATCATTTTCTGCATCCTTGGGATGACATGAATGAGATTGGCCGTTTTACTCGTACGGTCATCTCGCGCGGAGAGGGTATCTATGTATATGACTCCGATGGCAACAAGCTAATCGATGCGCCGGCTGGTATGTGGTGCGTCAATATTGGTCATGGTCGGCAAGAGATGGCCGATGCCGTTAGCGAGCAAATAATGACGCTAAGTTATAACAGCCCTTGGAGCTTAACCAGTTCACCTGCAGCCAAGCTTGCTGAAAAGCTAGCTGATCTTTCACCTGGTGATCTCAACCATGTGTTCTTTACCACAGGTGGTTCAACTGCAGTTGATTCAGCGTTACGCTTTATTGGGTTTCGTAACAACATGTTGGGTAGGCCTGAAAAGAAACATTTCATCACCCGAGAAAACGGCTATCACGGTAGTACGTTTTTATCGTCATCTTGTTCGGGCAAAAGCGGTGATAAAAAATATATCGATTTACTGACTGACAATTTTCACCAACTAAGTGACCCGAACCCGATGAAGCGCCCAGAGGGTATGTCGGTTGAAGGCTATTGTGACTTTTTAATTGATGAGCTAGAACAAACTATCCAGCGTGTAGGTGCAGATAAGATTGCAGCCTTTGTTGCCGAGCCGATTTTGGCGTCGGGCGGTGTTGTAGTACCGCCTGAGGGTTATTTCAAGCGTTGCGCTGATGTGTGTCGAGCGAATGATATTTTGGTTGTAGCCGATGAAGTCGTTACAGCATTCGGTAGGTTGGGGCATTTCTTCGCTAGCGAAGCGGTGTTTGGTGTTGTCCCCGATATCATCACCACGGCCAAAGGTATCACCTCTGGCTATATTCCCTTAGGTGCACTATTTATTTCGGACAAACTACTGGCCGACTTAAAAGGCATAGATAATGAGTACGGCGTTTTCTCAAACGGCTTTACCTACTCAGGCCATCCGGTCGCTTGCGTAGCTGCGTTAAAGAATATTGAAATAATCGAACAAGAAAGGCTATTAGAAAACGTACAATTATTAGCGCCGTATTTTCAAGAACAATTAAAAACCTTGAGTGATATTTCGATTGTGACCGACGTTAGAGGCAATGGATTAATGGCATGCGTGGAGTGTGATAACGATGCAGTATCTCCCAATGATGATCTGTCTATAGGCGAACGCATAGATGTTTATTGCCAAGAGTTAGGCTTGATTGTTAGGCCTATCTATAATATGTGTGTGATGTCACCACCGCTGACAATAACTAAACAACAAATTGATGAGATCGTTGGCATACTGCGAAAAGGCTTGGAAAAAGCCGCCGCTGACGTGAAAGCCTGAGGGAGCCTGATGAGTAACTTAACTGAAACAGATTTACTTGCACCTTGGACTTACGAGTCTCAAGCGTTTCTCGATATTGAAATTGAGACCCTGTTTAAGCCCAGCTGGTTATTGGTTGGGCACCAGTGCGATTTGCCTAATGCTGGGGACTACCTAACCTTTGAAGCGTTTAACGAACGCGTGCTGGTTGTGCGTAATAAAGCGGGTGAAATCAATGCATTTCATAATGTGTGCAGGCACCGTGGTGGCCGCCTAGTTACTGACAATGCAGGTAACTGCGAACATGCCTTAACTTGCCCGTTTCACGGTTGGTCTTATTCGTTTGATGGCGAACTGCGTGCGGTACCTGCTTCCAATACATTTAAAGAACTCAATAAATCAGATATCTCGTTAGCTACCGTGGAGCTAGAGATCTGGATGGGGTTTATCTTTATCCGATTTGAACCAGGTGGGCAAAGCCTGGCGGAGATGATGGCGCCCAT
This sequence comes from uncultured Granulosicoccaceae bacterium, assembly GCA_938028465.1. Taxonomy (GTDB): domain Bacteria; phylum Pseudomonadota; class Gammaproteobacteria; order Granulosicoccales; family Granulosicoccaceae; genus Granulosicoccus. Next base: position 16,922 of record CALJAA010000151.1, read on the forward strand.
AGAGGATGAGATTAAGCCTTATAAACCAACAGAGCTACAAGCCTACGCACCGGCCTCTGTCGAACTAAAGCCATTTAATTGGAAAGCAATACACGATATTGATAACGAGGGTTATCACGTGCCGGTTGGGCACCCCGCCTTGCATCAACTGTATGGTCAAAACTACAGCGATGACACTGTAGGTGGTATTCAAGTGTCGCGTGGTTATTTCAATTCAAAAGAGCCTACGCTTTGGAGCGTGAAGAACTACCTCTCCTTAATGCCCGAGTTTGATCATCTACCTGAAGATAAGCAAAACGTTTGGTATTATTTTTTGCATTTTCCAAATTTAATTTTTGCGTTCTATCCCGATATGATGGAAATCTATATGACGATCCCAGAATCGCCAGATAGCACGCGCTATGTCTCCCGTACCTTTGCCTTGCCTGACGATCGTAGAGAAGTAAAGGCGGTGCGTTATCTCAATACGCGTATCAATGACGAAACAGCAGAAGAGGACGATAGCTTTGTTGGTTGGCTGCAGGATGGCATGCGTAGCAGCGCATGGACACAGCCAATCTTGTCAGAGCTTGAATCCAACGTGCGGGATTATCACCGACAAATACAAAGCAAGATTCCGGTAGCGAAACTAGCGGTGAATCCTGGCACGCAAGACTTGTCTCAGATCAATGACATGCTGGCAGCAAAGGCGCAAAAAACGGGTGATTCTGAGCTCGGTGGCGTATAGTTGGTGCTCAAAAGCTCGTAATGATAAACTCATATTTGCTCTGCGCAGCAGTGATCATGTATAAAATAGTGGTAGTTGTGAGTTGCTGTCATTAGTCACAGCAACACTTAGCAATTCCAAATGAAACAAGAAGTTGGCAAGAAGTCAGACAACTGGCTCAAGACCACACAATAGAGAGGAGAGTAAATTGAAGGTCATTACAAAAATCGCTAGCGTTGCTTTACTGGCAGCTGCAAGTAGCACCGTATTTGGTGCAGGCACTTTGAATGTGTATAACTGGGGTGAGTACATCGGCGAAGATACTATCGCCAACTTTGAAAAAGAATTTGATATTAAAGTCACCTATGACAACTACGACTCTGTAGAAACAGCTGATGCAAAGTTGTTAGCTGGTAATTCCGGCTATGATGTTGTCGATCATTCAGGCGCTATGCTTGCGCGATTGATCCCTGCCAATATTCTGATGCCGCTTGATCTATCTAAATTACCGAATATGAAAAATATTCGCAAGGATGTAATGAATCAACTGGGTGAAAGCTGGGATCCTGGCAACAAGTACATTGTGCCTTACATGTGGGGTACTCACGGTGTTACTTATAATGAAGAGCTAGTTAAAGCTACCCACCCCGATGCACCTATCGGCTCCTTGGACATGATCTTCAACCCTGAACATATGGAGAAGCTAGCTGAGTGTGGCGTTTCATTCCTTGATTCACCTACGGATGTTGTGCCAATGGCGCTCGCTTATCTGGGGCTAGATCCAAGCTCTACTGATAAAGGCGATTACAAAAAAGCTGAGGAGCTGCTTGCTTCAGTTCGTCCGTTTATCAAAACCTTTGATAATTACGCCTACCAACGTATGCCAGAAAAAGAATTCTGCGTTGCTGTTACTTGGGGGCCGGACGGCTTGCTAGCAATGTCAGGTGCAGAAGAAGCTAACACGGGCGTTGTGCTGGATTTCTTCACGCCTCCAGGGGAGGGTGCTGCTAACCTTTGGGTTGATGGTTGGGTTATACCGGCGGATGCTAAAAATGTTGAAAACGCACACTTGTTTTTGAACTACATGATGCGTCCAGATGTCGCGGCAGGTGATTCAAACTACACATGGTACGCAACAGGCAACGAAGCAGCCATTCCTTTGATTGATGAGGCCGTAACCTCTAGTGAGGCGGCATTCCCAACAGCGGAGTCAGTTGAAAAAATGTACACGCTATCGGTAGTGCCACCAAAAGTTGAAAAAACGCGCACGCGATTATGGACTAACTTCAAAGCAGGTAATTAAGCTACGACAAGAGTTACCGCATTGAACGTACAAGCCTCATCTGATGGGGAGAGCCAAGTTGATTACACGCATTCACCTTGGCTCGACCCATCAGCTACTCCCTTTATTCAAATAAAAAATATCAACAAGCAGTTCGGTGCTTTCACCGCTGTTAATGATGTTTCGCTTGATATCTATAAGGGGGAGTTATTCGCTTTACTCGGCGGGTCAGGTTGTGGCAAAACAACACTGCTCCGCATGTTGGCTGGTTTCGAAACTCCAACCTCAGGCAGCATCATCATTGATGGTGTTGATATGAATGGTATTCCGCCTTACGAACGCCCGGTTAATATGATGTTCCAATCGTATGCATTGTTCCCGCATATGAGTGTCCATAAAAACATAGCGTATGGCTTAAAACGTGAGGGCGTGGCGAAAGCCGAAAGAACGCAACGCACTAATGAAATTTTAGAGATGGTTGAGCTTGAAGAATTCGCCAAGCGTAAACCGCACCAGCTCTCTGGTGGCCAACGCCAACGTGTCGCGTTGGCCAGAGCGTTAATCAAACGCCCAAAGGTTCTATTGTTAGATGAACCCTTGGCGGCCCTTGATAAGCGCTTACGAGAACAAACCCAGTTTGAATTAATGAATATCCAAGAAAAACTGGGTATCACCTTCGTGGTAGTAACGCACGATCAAGAAGAAGCTATGACACTTGCCACGCGCATTGCTGTTATGGATAAAGGCGACTTTGAACAAATTGGCACGCCTGCACAAATTTACGAAAACCCTCGCTCTCGTTTTATCGCAAGCTTTATCGGCTCCGCTAATTTGCTCGATTGTGCTGTAACCAAGCGCGATGGTGATTTTTATTCAGTATCACAGCCGGGTGTTGATCAACCCATAGTGGTAGAGTACGATGGAGAGTTGGCTGTCGGGGCAAACGTCACACTTGCGGTACGCCCAGAAAAAATTCATGTAGAAAAACGGTCAGTTGCTAATTCATCTGTTGCGCAAGGTAGCAATCAGCTCAATGGTGTCGTAAAAGAGATGGCCTATTTAGGTAGGTTGTCGACGTACCATATCGTTACCGACAGTGGCGTGCTAATCGAAGTAACGTCGCCTAACCAATCTCGTTACCGTGATGGTAATCACCCAATCGATTGGGATGATGAAGTGACCATTAGCTTTGCGCCGCAAAGCGCAGTGTTGCTCACGGAGTAATATGGCTGCGAGCGACCAATTAACTGGGCCCTGGTACGCAAGAATTACCGGTGCAATTCATCGCAACTTAACATCGTTAATTGTTGGCATTCCGTTTTTCTGGTTACTCCTGTTTTTTCTTGTGCCGTTTTTTATCGTGCTCAAGCTTAGCTTTGCTGAATCGATCATCGCCAGCCCGCCATTCACCAGTTTGCTTGATTGGAGTAAGGGTGGGTTTCCTGAAATTGCCATCAATACCGAAAATTATCTTTATTTAATTGAAGATGATCTCTACACCAAAACGTTTTTAAACTCTCTTAAAATCGCCAGCATCTGTACGATCATCTGTTTGCTAATTGGTTATCCGATGGCCTACGGTATTGTGCGCACGCAGGGCACGTGGCGTTATATTTTCTTGCTGCTAATCATTCTTCCGTTTTGGACATCATTCTTACTTCGTGTATACGCATGGATGGGGATCTTGGCTGATCAAGGCACCGTCAATGACATACTGTTGTATTTGGGGTTGATCGATAAACCGATTAAGTTGCTATACAAGCCTATCGCTGTTTACATCGGTATTGTTTATACCTATTTGCCGTTTATGATCCTGCCCTTGTACGCCAATATGGAAAAGCTTGATTCTTCTTTGCGCGAAGCGGCGATGGACTTAGGCGCAAACCCGGTCAGCACATTTTTCACCGTTACGCTACCGATGACGTTACCCGGGATAATAGCGGGTAGCTTGTTGGTGTTTATTCCAGCTACCGGCGAATTTGTGGTGCCTGACTTGCTCGGTGGCGGTAATGTCCTAATGATAGGGCGCTTGCTATCGTCTGAATTTAACGCTAACCATGATTGGCCTGTCGCTTCAGCTATTGCCGTGGTGTTGCTCATCGTATTGGTTGTGCCAATGATGCTGTACCACAAGGTGCAAGCGGCAGAGGCTAGCAACTAATGAATCAGAAGAAATCCAAGTTTCTGATCAGCTGCATGATATTTGGTTATGCGTTTTTGTATGTGCCGATATTTCTATTAATTCTTTACTCGTTTAATTACTCGCCATTGTTGCCCGTGTGGGGCGGTTTCTCGACACGTTGGTATTCTCGGCTGTTAGAAAGCCCGGAAGTATGGGATGCCACACTACTCAGTTTGAAAATTGCCTTTATTAGCGCGACGGTGGCCACCGTGTTCGGTACCTTGGCTGGTTTGGCTTTAGCAAGGGTTGGTCAGTTTCGCGGTAAAACTGTCTTTACTGGCATGATCTCAGCGCCATTAGTCATGCCAGAAGTGATTACGGGTTTGTCGTTGCTGTTGTTTTTTATTACGCTGTGGCAGTTAACAGGTTGGCCTCAGCAGCGCGGCATGTTTACTATCACCATCGCACATATCACCTTCGCGATGGCTTATGTGGCTGTGATTATTCAATCAAGGCTTGCTGGAACTAATCGAGCACTTGAAGAAGCTGCGATGGATCTGGGGGCAAAGCCATTGCGTGTACTTACTGACATCACAATACCCATGTTGGCGCCAGGCATGATGGCAGGTTGGCTACTCGCGTTTACCTTATCACTGGATGATCTAATCATCGCAAGCTTTGTATCAGGCCCCGGTAGCACAACCTTGCCTATGATGATCTACTCGCGCATCCGCTTAGGTTTAAAGCCTGACATCAATGCATTGGCCACCATACTGATTGTGTCGGTGGCGATCGGTGTGTTTATAGCGGGTTGGATCATGCTGCGTCAGCAGAAGCAGCGTGCCTTGTTGGCTAACGAGTGATTGTCTGAGCTTGGTATTTTAAGCCTCTGGCTTCTCAGCCAAACTGCAAATTAATTCAACATGAGCGTCTAGCCAATCCTCATTCAGCGGTTCGCCGTTGATGTACTTGCGAAAGTAGGGCACCGCAATTGTCATCTCCACGATGGGGCGTATAGATTGGTCGGGTGGTATCTCACCTCTTTTTTCAGCTGCAGCGAAAATCGCCTCAACACCCGTCATTCGCTCGGCCATTAAATCATTGATTAAACCACGAGCTTCCTGGTCGGTGGCCGCTGCTGCGATCACTTGCGGTGCTATCTCGCCCCAGGCTGTTTCATTTAAAGCGCTCATAAGGCGTCCAAGAGTCCATTTTAAATCAGCGCGCAGCGGTCCATTTGTCTTGGGTGGAATGTGGGGTGGTGTGGCGGCGTGTTTAAAGGTTTCAGTACGCAGGCGATCTATCTCGGGCCAATGACGGTAGAGCGTGCTTCGGGATACGCCAGTGGCTTTGCTCACTGATGCGTGCGTGACAGCCATAACCCCATCTTCTTGGAGGATATCGAGTGCGGCATCAAGCGCGAGGTTCCGCGTGGCTGCTAGGCGTGGATCTTCAGGTTTCTTCATTACATAATTATATAGAACACATTGTTGTGTAGCGATACAAAATGTTCTATAGTGTTTATTCAGTTGTTCACACGGGTCATTTTATACAGATCAATCGCGTGGATACCGAAACCTGACGAATTTACCCAGAGATCAAACTATGTACAAAATCTTTCGAGTAACCGCAGTGGCTTTAGCTGCTGTAGCCCTTTTAGCCGGTTTTGCCGGCAATACCTACGCAGCAAGTGAAGGCGATAGCGACAGCGTATCAACCCATGAAGTCGCACCAGGTGTTTTTAGCTTCCTGTCGGATTCTGGTTATCATTCCATGTTCGTGGTCACAGATGATGGCGTAGCGGCGTTTGAGACGGTCAATTCCAAACATTCCCTCCAGATGCTTAAAGCCATTCGAGCTGTTACAGATAAACCGGTGAAATATGCATTGCAAACGCATAACCATTGGGATCATGCCAGTGGTGGAATGATCATGCAGAAAGCGGGTGCACAAACCGTCATGCATAAACTCGCGGCGGATTGGTTGGCTGTGAATCCGGGGCGTGATACTTCGCCGCCAGATATGGTCTGGGAAGGGGCACGCAAAGACATTGCTCTAGGTGATGTCACGATTCAAATGCATCATCTTGGCTTGAGCCATGGCTTAGGCATGGCTGTGTTTGTTATTCCGGAGCGTCGTGTTGCCTACATCGGCGATTTGGTTACACCCAACCGCGTTATGTTTTCGATCGTGCCCGATTTCAACATTACTGAATGGGAGCGTACTTTGGTTGAAATGATGGAGCTGGAGTTCGACGTCGCGGTTTGTTCTCACAATGATTTGCCTGCAGAAGAGGCGATAAAAGGCTGCACCATGGATCACGTAAAAGAAGAGCACGCATTTATTGGTGATCTTCGCAACGCGATCTTTGCTGAATTCAAAAAAGGTACACCACCATTCAAGATTCCATCAGTAGTGGAGCTGCCACAATATTCGCATTGGAATCATTATAAAGATTGGCTTCCATTGAATGCGCAACGTATGTTGCTGGATATGTGGATGGGCCCTTACTAGCGTTTGTTTTTTGTTTGAGCTTAGCCCTCTGGCATTTGTTGGAGGGCTTAAATTTAATTATATTGGGGGATCAAATGCACATGAAAAATTCTTTGAGCAGTTGGGGTTTATTAATTATTACATCTGTCTTTTACGCAATGCCCACTTTGGCAGAACTTCAAAACCTACCTAATAGAGAAACCTCTAGACCGGTTACAACTGATGGCATTCCTCATATTCAAATTGACGTAAAGGGGGACCCCAAAATATCAAGTGAGTTGTTACGACGGGTGTCGATGATTCAGGGGGTAGAGCTGCGCGATACCATTGTTGGGCGCAGTGGATCGTCTGGCTTTTGGCTGAGTGATGACATTAAGATGGTGCGTCCTGATTCGATTATTCGCGGGCGTGAATTTGCGCATTGCCACCCGGATGGCAGTTTGCACGCATCACTTCCTCCCGAGCTAGCCGCAAAGGCAGTAGATGCTGGTTGGGCTACACCTCATCCCTGGGCTTCAAAAAAGCTTGGGATGGAAGGGTTTGTTATGTTGTATACGCCTGCAACGGAAGATGAGATGGAAGTCGTGTTGCAACTCGTTATGGAAAGCTTCAGATATATTACTGGGCGCGATGCTACATCGACAGAGATTTAATTTGACACGACTTCAGAGCCCACAGGTGCGTCGCGAATACCCAATTGTAATTCTAGCTCTTGTTCCAAAAAGAGCGCTTCTTCAAGTGTTGGGAAGTGAGTGATGACATCATGAATGCTATCGTCATAAAGTATCGCTCGTAAGGACCAAGCGTCTGCAATGGGGGTTTGTGTTTCTCGGCTTGCGCTATGAATAATAAGTTGTTCAAGCGTATTGTTGTGTCGCGTTGCAGTCTTGCTGACGAAAATTTGCTTAATCCGGTTTGCAGGTACGTTTATCGGTTTTTGAAACAGTGATGGAGATTGCCATAAACTCAGAGAGCTTCGCGAGGCCTTGATTCTGTACTCCGTCATAAATCCATAGTAGTACAGTACGGCAGCGATGATAATTCCGAGCACTCCGAATAGCAGATTATTTTCGCGAAAGCTTGCGAAAGCCATGATTAAGAGCACAACTATCACCGCATACGAAAACAAGCGTATCGCCGTTGATCGTGGGATGTGGAATTCGACTTCTCCCGCTTTTTTGTAGGCTTTGAAGTGCTTTGGTTTGTACGCGAGAACTCTTTTTTTGGGTAACACATCAGCTTGTTCTTCTAATGTTTCACCTACCCATTTGCGGACCTCAAGCTTTGAATTGCCAGAGGCCTTGATTAAGTCCACCATCGTACCGCAATTGATGCAATCAACTACTGCTAACCGACGGTCAAGCCGGCGTCGATCAACTGGGGAGCCGCAATTTGTGCATTGAATGTCTACGGTTGTCATGATCTGAATGTTATCTTAAATATGAGCAGGTTCGACAATTTAATTGAACTGTGCTAAACAATTATCATGAAAAAGGTCTCGCTCGCTGTATTAATGATTCTCTCCCTCGCATCCTGCGCGACGCATAAAATCGAAACGTCTTCACAATTTCCACTCTCCAAGCTGCAGGGTGAGAATCCAAGTAGTATTTCTTCGACAAAGCTTGGTGAGCCTGGGCAAGGTGTGCATTGTTTCGAGCCTATGCTGCATATCTTAACTCTAGGGATCGTGCCCACACATTGCATTGATGAGTATCAAGTTAAGCTTAATGACGAGCCTATTGGGGACGTAAAAGTAACCACGATGTCGGGTTGGATACCACTGTTAATGAATGCACTACCTAAATGGAAATATGGAAGCCGTCCAAACATCGCTGAAGAACTCACGAAAGCGGCGGATTAGTTTGATGGGTTGTGCGATTTGCTCTAAGTTCGCTGAACCAGATCCCAGAGGTTTCCGTAGGCATCTTTGAACACCGCAACTATGCCGTATTCTTCGGTAGAGGCCTCTCGAACGAATTCCACGCCTGCTTCGCTGTAGCGTTTGTGGTCTGTCCAAAAGTCGTCGGTATCTAAAAACAAAAATACTCTGCCCCCTGTTTGGTTGCCGATAGCTTGAGCCTCGCTATCGTTTTTGGCTTGAGCGAGTAGCATGCGTACGCCGGTATCGCTTGGTCCAACCACAACCCAACGCTTGGTGTCGCCCATGGGGGTGTCTTCAAATTCTGTAAACCCCAGTATTTGGGTATAGTAGTGCTTGGCTTTGTCGTAGTCGTCTACAACAATTGAGATAAGGCTAATGGTTTGTGACATGATGAGCTCGTCTGGTTTTACTTCACTATAACGCCTCAAGCGCCGCATATGAAACATAGCACCTATATTTTTGATTTAGATGGCACGCTGTCCAACCCTTTAGCGGGTATGGCTGATTCGATTAATCATGCCCTACGAGAACACAACCACGCCGAGCGTAGTGTGGAGGAAATTGCTACCTATATTGGGCCACCGTTGGAAGGTACCTTAGCGAATATCATTGGCAATAATGACGCTAATAAAATTAGCGAAATCGTATTGTGTTATCGCGATCACTACCGTATTGCGGGTTACTGCAATAATCATTTGTATGACGGCATTATTGATATGCTTGATAGGTTAAAGCAAGCCGGTGCACCAGTTGGTGTGTGCACATCCAAACCTAAAAATACTGCCATAATGATATTGGAACACTTCGGCATCGTTGATCGTTTTGAGTTTGTTAGTGGTGGGGATGTGGGTATCAAAAAAGGTCAACAACTTAAGCAGTTGTTGGCAGAGGGTCAGATTGATAATAAGGCCATTATGATAGGCGATCGAAATGTGGACATCCTTGCGGCACAGCAAAACAACCTCACTAGTTTAGGCGTGGTTTGGGGTTTTGGATCGCCAGAAGAGCTGAGTGATGCTCGTGCTGATCACGTGATAGCCGCGCCTGCCGATGTGTTAGGTTTGTTGTAAACACAAAATAGACATAGGTTGCCACTGAGGTGTTGGTCACAAACCACGCCTGTTAACGGTAATAGCGGATGCGGTAATACGCAGATAACGAAGTAGCGGTCGTAATCGATTTCTTTGCCCGCGTTTCTACCCACCCCATTTAGCCCAATCTGTCGGATAATGTCGTCAGACAATCGCTCAGTTCGGAGAACCAATCTATGGCCAAATTTCCAGAAAAAGCCAAAGTCGTCATTATCGGCCAAGGTGGTATTGCCGGTGCATCCGTTGCGCATCATTTGATTGAGCGTGGCTGGGATGACATTGTCGGTATCGACAAATCAGCTATACCCACAGATATAGGCTCTACCGCTCACGCATCTGATTTTTGCTTCAACACGATGCACGATCAAATGACTATTTTCACCACGAAATACAGTATCGATTTTTTTGAAAAAATGGGTCGCTACTCGCGCATCGGTGGTATTGAGGTTGCGCGTACTGGTGATGATGAACGTATGCAAGAATTACTGCGTCGTGTTGATTCAGGCAAGGCGTTTGGTAGTAATGTCAGCATGATCTCCGCAAGTGAAGCCAAAGCCAAATGCCCTCTACTTGAAGAGGATATGATTCAAGGTGCGCTCTGGGATCCAGATGCAGGCTTAGTTGTTCCTCGCTCACAAGCAGTTGCCGGTGAGCTAGTAGAGATGGCCAAAGAAACAGGCAAGCTACAAGCGTTTGCCAATACGGCTTGCACGGGTTTAAAAATCGAAGATGGTCGTATTAAAGGTGTTGTCACTGAACGCGGCACAATTGAGTGCGAATACGTTGTCGTAACCGCTGGCCTATGGGGTCGCTTGATTGCAGAGATGGCCGGTGAAGATTTACCTATAATGCCTGTGGATCATCCCTTAACTTACTTCAAGCCGTATACCGAGTTTGCTGGCACGGGCAAAGAGATCGGTTATCCATTACTGCGTGACCAAGGTAATTCAGCCTACTTTCGCGACACGGGTGACCCAACCACCGCAGAGGGTGGCCAAATAGAATGGGGATACTACGAAGAGAAGGACCCTCGTATGTGTCATCCGCGAGATATCTTGGAAAAAGAAGAAGCACGGCTATCGCCATCGCAACGCGATCTAGAATTAGAGCAAGTGATTGAACCGATGGAACGCGCGATCGAATTAACACCGATCCTTGGCGAATTGGGCTATGACGAAAACCATTCGTTTAATGGTTTGTTGCAAGTCACTGCAGATGGTGGCCCATCGATTGGTGAATCATCTAACGTGCGCGGCCTTTGGTATTGCGAATCGGTTTGGGTTAAAGATGGCCCAGGCACCGGTAAGGTGTTAGCGGATTGGATGACTGATGGCGTTACTGAATTTGATCACAGCGGTATCGACGTGGCGCGTTTTTATCCACATCAGCTTACTGAGGAATACATCGAGAGTCGTTGTTACGAATCTGCATTTAAAATTTATAACCCACCAGTGCATACGCGTGAGCCGTATACGGCCGCGCGTGATTTACGTCGTAGCCCGTTTTATGAGCGAGAGAAAGAACTCGGTGGTTATTTTATGGATGCTGCGGGTTGGGAGCGTGCACATGGCTACGCAAGTAACGAGCATTTGCTTGAAGAGTACGGCGACAAAGTGCCGGTGCGTGAAAACGAATGGGATGATCGTCATTTCTGGCGTGTATCCAACGCTGAGCATTTAAAGCTTTCAGACGATGTCGGTATGGTCAATCTCTGTCACTTTGCGATTCTAGACGTAACTGGCCGTGATGCTGCTGAGATGATGGAATTTACTTGCGTTGCAAAAGTGGCGGGTGATACGCCAGTGGGTAAGGGCGTGTACACGCACTTTCTAGACAGCAAGGGAGGTGTTCGTGCTGACTTAACTGTTTTGCGTATGGGCGAAAATCATTTTCGTGTCATCGATGGCGGTGATGCCGGTAACCGTGATTTTGTTTGGATGAAGCGATTGGCTGAAGATCATGGTTACGTTGTTGAGGTCGCCGATCGTACTGCTGATTACGGTTGCATCGGGCTTTGGGGGCCCAATGCCAGAACAACCCTACAAAAAATCATCGACGATCCTGAATCGATTACTAATGAAAACTACCCTTTTGCTGCCGTTAAGCCAATCGCTATAGGTGACCTTACTGTGTTTGGTTTTCGAATCTCTTATGTTGGTGAGCAAGGTTGGGAATTACACTTCGATATTAAAGATGGCCTAGCATTATGGGATGCCCTATACGCAGAAGGCGTGACACCGATCGGTGTAGAGACTTATGCCAACAGTCGTCGTATGGAAAAAAGCTTGCGATTGCAAAATGCAGACTTGCTAACCGAGTACAACTTGTTAGAAGCAGATCTAGCACGACCGAAAGTGAAGGCTGCTGACTTCTACGGTAAAGAAGCTTATTTAGCCATCAGGGAGCGTGAGCATCAGCCGGCTTATCTTTGCACGCTAACCATGACAGCCAATATCGATTCAAAAGGCGTTGCTCGTTACCCTAATACCACTTGCCCGATTATGGATCCGGCTACGGGGGATACGCTGATCGATTCGGAAGGGCGTCGTTCATTTACGACCAGCATTGCTTATGGGCCGACCATTGGTAAAAACATTGCCTTGGGCTATCTGCCGTATGAGTATTGCCAGGTTGGGCGAGAGCTGAGCATTCAATACTTTGGCGAAGTTTATCCTGTGAAGGTTGAGGCAGTGGGGTATGGGCCACTTTACGATCCAGAGAATATAAAGCCTAAGTCGTAGTGTAGGTTTTTGTCCTGAAACTGCGCTGTCAGGAAATCGCTTGAGCTGTGCAAATATCGATCATTGTGTTTTAATACTTTGTCAGCCCCGTATAGTCAGTCATCCCCGCGAAGGCGGGGATGACTGACTCTCGAAGACAGCAAAATTAAAAAACCAAGTGAAGCGTAACGTGTTTGGCTAAAATAGCTCATCCCATACTTTAGGCTTCATGCTTCATGAAAAAGGCGTTAATAACAGGTGTTACTGGCCAAGATGGCTCGTACCTAGTTGAGTTTTTGCTTGCCAAGGGTTATCAGGTTCACGGGATAAAGCGGCGCGCATCTAGCCTTAATACACAACGTATAGATCATCTTTATCAGGATCCTCATGTTGATAAGCCCAACCTGGTTCTGCACTATGGTGATCTTACCGATTCTTCAAACCTTACCCGAATCATTCATGACGTCCAGCCTGATGAAATTTATAACCTAGCGGCTCAATCGCACGTGGCAGTGAGCTTTGAATCCCCCGAATACACAGCTGATGTGGATGCAATGGGAACACTTCGATTACTCGAAGCAATACGCTTTTTGAAGCTTGAAAATAAAGTGCGTTTTTATCAAGCTTCCACGTCTGAGCTGTTTGGTCAGGTGGTGGAAGTGCCGCAAAAAGAGACTACGCCGTTTTATCCTCGTTCACCTTATGCGGTGGCAAAGCTCTATGCATATTGGATCACGGTTAATTATCGCGAGGCTTATGGTATGTATGCCTGTAACGGTATTTTGTTTAATCACGAATCGCCCCGCCGTGGCGAAACGTTCGTAACCCGTAAGATCACACGCGGTATGGCTAATATTTCACAAGGTATGGAAACCTGTTTGTATATGGGTAATATCGATGCCTTGCGTGATTGGGGTCATGCAAAAGACTATGTCGAGATGCAATGGCTAATGTTGCAGCAAGATAAGCCTGAGGATTTCGTTATTGCTACGGGTAAGCAATATTCGGTGCGCGAGTTTATTCAATGGTCGGCAACTGAGGCAGGTATCTCGCTTGAATTCTCTGGGACGGCTGAAGAGGAAATTGCAACAGTTACTGCTGTTACTAGCCCCTGCACAGATGCGGTAAAAGTAGGTGACGTCGTTATGCGTGTCGATCCACGATACTATCGACCGACTGAAGTTGAATCCTTACTCGGTGATGCTACCAAGGCGCGTTCGAAGCTAGGGTGGGTGCCCGAAATCAGCACGCAAGAAACGTGTGCGGAGATGGTGGCTGAAGATTTAAAAACTGCGAAACGTAATGCGCTCTTGAAGCAGCATGGTTTTGAAATACCGGCGACAATCAATGACTGATCAAGCCTCAGCTGGAAAGAGAGTGTTTGTTGCAGGCCATAACGGTATGGTCGGTTCCGCCATTATGCGCCAGCTAGCACTGCAAAATGATATCGAGGTTATAACTCAATCTCGCGCCGAGTTAGATCTGTGTGATCAATCTGCAGTGGCAGCGTTTTTTAAAAAAGAATCTTTAGATGAAGTTTACCTAGCAGCAGCTAAAGTGGGCGGCATACACGCCAATAACGAATACCCAGCTGAATTTATTGGCCAGAACTTAGCTATTCAGTTAAATGTAATAGATGCTGCGCACAAGGCTGATGTACAGCATTTATTGTTTTTAGGCTCTTCCTGTATTTATCCACGTATGGCTAATCAACCGATGGCGGAGTCTGAACTATTAACCGGTGAATTAGAGCCAACTAACGAGCCTTATGCGATAGCAAAAATTGCTGGCATTAAATTGTGCGAATCGTATAACCGACAATATGGTCGAGACTACCGAAGTGTTATGCCAACGAATCTTTATGGCCCAGGTGATAATTTCCACCCTGAAAATTCTCATGTCGTGCCTGCGCTGATTAGACGATTCCATGAAGCTAAACTCGCTAAGTTACCGACGGTTACTATGTGGGGCACAGGATCACCGTTTCGCGAATTCTTGCATGTAGATGATATGGCTAAAGCGTGTGTATGGGTGATGGGTCTTGATAAGGCCACCATAGATAGTAATGTATCCCCAATGTTGTCGCATATAAATGTTGGTACTGGCGAAGATTGCACCATTGCAGAGCTAGCGAATACTATTGCTTCGATCGTTGGCTATGAAGGGGAATTGGATTGGGATACGACAAAGCCCGATGGCACACCAAGAAAACTGTTAGATGTTGCGCTGCTTAAGCGCTTGGGTTGGCAATCGACTATTAATTTATCAGATGGGCTTACTGATACTTATAAGTGGTTTCAAAATAACGTTGTGCGCGGCTAAGTACCAAGTTTGTCACTCACACCACAGCCGTCATCCCCGCGTAGGCGGGGATGACAAATGCGGTGTGGATGACGTTGTCTAGGTAGCCCACGAAATATTGGCGGCTACTCATCACACCGCCAAACAACTTATCGCCGTAAAGCCACCGTCTCCCAGCGTTCTGGCAGAATATCCTTATGTGTATTTTCGTTTGTCCACGGTTGAGGTGCAATAACTCGTTGGCCTTCATTTTTGTTTAACCAAGCACTCCACCAAGAAAACGTACTATTAGCGATAATATTGTGAGCCGCTTGGCTCATCTGTTTTAGATCTTGTAAATCTGATTGGTTGTTAGCAAAGCAGATGTTGTCGCCAGCGAATGTCTCTTTGCACCACTCGATGTCATCGGAGAAAAACATGAAATCGTAATTGTTTCCAAATTCAGCCATTGCGTTATTAACGTATTCTACTGACAAAGCCTGTGAGCTTTTTTGCTTGATGTAGTCACCACGCCTAATATGAACAGCTACTGTCTGATCGCTCGGGAACAAAGTAGCGTGGCGAAATTTGCTGATTAAGTCTAAGTTGATATCTTTTAGTAGCGTTGTTCTGATATCAGTGAAATATTGTTCAGATTGCCAATAACCGTCGAGGTAGATACTTTGTGAGGGTTTGCATTCGAACGGATGGTAACCGCTGTCGGCAGGTTCGCTCAAATGCTGTTTGCTACCCAGTAACTTAGCTTTTAGTTTATTGCTGTTGCGTTGGCTTTTCGTAAAATTATTACTGGTTGCGTTGAGGCCGATGGCAGGGAGTTTGTATTTTCGATTGCTGTTGGCTTTGGAGTACCATTCAGTATCCACAAAAAATGGGGTCGCCAACTGGTTTGCGAGAGCACGCCCACTAGCATATTGAAAGAGTTGATTGCCGAATCCGCCCTTTAAGCGAACGGTAACTGAGCCATTGGTACTGGTAGACATTGTATTCCTGCGCTATATCGATAGTATGATTTACGAGACCAACATCCTTTTTTGCTCCGAACAGGCTGGGTAATTATTATGGAGATGATTATAGACAACAACGAAGCAATATTGCGTACGCAGGCCAACACTTTGCAAAGCTTAATAGTGCCTGTTGACGAGCTTATAGGTATAACTACTGATTTACAGTTCATACCCGATGCGATTGAGCGTGGTTTGCTTCGGCCGTCAGAAGATGAGGCTTTGGCACACTGGTATGCCAAGTACCTATCCCTAAGAGGCGAGCTATGGTCGATTATTAAACACTGTAATGAGATCGCGGGCGTTCCCTTATCGGGTATACGCTCGGACGAGCAATGGCGGTGTTTTGTTATTGCGTATAGCGCAGCGTGTTTGCTGGTGCGTATAGACCGTTATTTTTTGTTTGAGTTAGCAACCGATAAGCTGATACAAAAAAAGCTGAATCAATCCTTTAAAGAGTATCGAATCCCACCGAGAACCTTCACTCATATCCTTAATCGTTTTACTAACCCAAAATTGGCTTTAAAGCTCTATGAAGCGATGTGGAAGGTACGTCTGCGTCGCTTCAAAATTGGAAAGCTGCAATCGGATCCCCTAGTTGGTGAGCTTGTCGCCAAGCTCCCGCTCTATCAGACTTATCTTGATCCCAGCAAGCGTAATTACATCCAACGCACAGCTTATTTCTGTAAACATGCCGTCACGCGTAAGTTTGCCTCGGCAAAACAAAAGTCGATGTTCGCCGTTCTAGAAAAGCTTGGCCGAGCTACAGCAGAAATCGCGATTGATGGTAACAAGCAGGTTACGGATGATATTCAAAAACAAGCATTGGCGATGCTGCAACCAGGTGATGTACTTGTCACTCGCCACAAATACGCTTTAAGTAATTTTTTTCTTCCTGGCACTTGGCCTCATGTGGCGTTGTTTGTGGGTACGCTAGAGCAACGGAAAGCGTTAGATATACAGTTGTCTGCCAAGCATGAGGAAATGTGGGATGCCCGTGTTTCAACATTCGAATCTAAAAAAGATGGTGTGAAACTGCGATCCTTGCATGAGACACTGAGCGTAGATTACTTCGCTATCCTTAGGCCCACATTGTCGCAACAGGCGGTTAGGGAAGGCATTGAACGGGTGCTGAAACACGAGGGTAAGCGATATAATTTTGACTTCGATTTTTTTCGATCGGATCGTTTGGTTTGTACTGAAGTGATATATCGAGCCTTTGATGGCTTGGA
>CALJAA010000152.1 GCA_938028465.1 uncultured Granulosicoccaceae bacterium
AGCCTATTGCACGTATGGGTTACTACGATTATTGTGTTGTAGATAACGTGTTTGAAATGAAGATACCCGGTGGCGGTGTGGCTGCTGATGGGTTGGAAGGCAAAGCGTAAGGCTTATTTTGTATGACGCTTTGATGGTCAATTTAGTAGGCCAAGTTAGTAGGTGATGGTCATAACACCTTTTTCTTGCGTGATCTTTGTGCGGCGTAAAAAAGACATACCGAGTAAGGCGGTATCGTCAACTAAACCTTCAGATACACCAGCGCTAATTCCATTGAGTTTTATGCCACCAAGCTCAACGGATTGTATATTGGTGTCATATGCAGAACCATACCCATTGGCGGTGATGATCTTCCTTTTCAAACCGAGAGGTAAGCCGAGTTCTTTGGCTATTGTCATCGGTATGGAAACTTGCGTTGCCCCTGTATCCACGAGAAATTTCACTGGCTTGCCATTGATTTTGCCTGTAGCTAAATAATGACCTTGCGAATCCTGCTTGAGCGTTACTACCGTATTGCCATTGGCGGCAGTTTCGGAAGTTGGCGTTTGATATTTAAAGTTGAAAGTAGAAAACGCAGCGATTGCTGCGACTATAATCCCAACAATAATACTGAATTTAAACCGTATCGTGCGCTCCTCTTTGACAACCGCGCCTGTCATCATTCGTTCAATGGCGTTGTCGGCGATCTCGCTGGGTGTTAATTCTGGCTGAGGAGTATTGTCAGCAGGCTTTTCTTTGAATTTATCCATATGGCACTAGTATTACACGAATTCTATAGCCTCGGTGTGAAGCTCAACTGGGTGGTAACGTAAGCTTGTGCGCTACTTTTTCTAGAAACTGTAAACCCTGAGCAATCTCACTTATCTCAATGTATTCGTTTGGCTGATGGGCGCGGCTAATACTGCCTGGGCCAAACACGACTGTTGATATGCCATCATCACTAAAGTACCCGGCATCGGTACCAAATGACACAACCTCACGGCTATTCAATCCAGTTATCTGGCTTACAAAGGTAGCGGCGAGTTCTGCATTTGAATCATCTAAGGCGGGTACGGGTGCTTCGGTAATAATTTTTATATCCGCAGCGGTATTGATGGCTTTCATTGGTGGTAATACTTCATTCAGTGCGTAATCTTCGATTTCTTTGATCATTAGTGCACCGTCCTCACCCGGCATTGGCCTGAACTCCCATTTAAAATTACACCAGCCAGCCGTAGCGTTGCTAGCCGTACCACCTTCTATAGTCCCAACGTTAAACGTGCAGTACGCAGGATCATAGGGTGAGCCTACATAAGGTCTGGCAGCTAGCTGAGCGGCGATAGCTTCGATCTTGGCAATGACCTTAACGGCTGCCGATATTGCGTTAACGCCAATGGTTGGGTTGGACGAATGCACTTCAAAGCCAGAAATCTGCGTGAGCATTTCGTAGCCGCCCTTGTGGCCGGTGATTAACTTCATTTCGGTTGGTTCGCCAACGATGGAGATAGCAGGGCGAAATGATTCTGTTGATAAACGCTTTAATAATACCGGCATACCAAAGCCACCGATTTCTTCATCGTAGGTAAAAGCAATATGGATAGGCTTGGTCAATTTGGACGCTTTAAACAAAGGCACCGATGCCAAAACGCAGGCAAGAAAGCCTTTCATATCCACAGACCCTCTACCATGCAATCGGTCGCCTTTGCGGGTTAGGACAAATGGATCAGTTGACCAGTTTTGCCCAGCCACTGGCACGACATCGGTGTGGCCATTCAACACAACGCCGCCATCAACCTTTGGGCCGATTGTGGCAAAGATATTGGCTCGTTCGCCGTCGTCATCGTAGCTTAAGGTGCTGTCGATATCGTGCTCGCTAAGATAACCCTGAACATACCCAATAATGCCATGAGTCGGCTTGCCAGAAATGCTATCAAAGCCTACCAGATTTTCTAAAATATCTATTGCGTTAGTTATCGTGTCGTTCATATCTTTCATGCAGATTTTTACTTCTTAACGATGAGCTTACGCGGAAAATTGGCTAACGATTCAGGTGCTCCATCGCCAATCACTATTGTTTCGGTAATCTCAAAACCCCAGCCGTCCATCCACAGGCCTGTCATAAAATGAAACGTCATGTTGTTTTGAAGCTCTGTTTTATCACCTGGGCGAAGAGACATGGTGCGTTCGCCCCAATCCGGCGGGTATGAAATACCAATTGGATAACCCGTTCGGTTGTCCTTGTTAATACCGTACTTTTTCAATACATCAAAAAAAGCGATAGCGACATCTTCACACAGATTACCCGCCCGTGCTTTTTCAAGCCCAGCTTCCATGCCTTCGAGAATGGCAACCTCTGCATTTAGAAAGGTTTTTGTTGGTTCTCCTAAAAAGATGGTTCGAGACAACGGGCAGTGATACCGACGATAAGCACCGGCAATTTCAAAGAAAGTGCCTTCACCGGATTTCATTGGTTGATCATCCCATGTTAAATGAGGAGCATCAGCTGCTGGGCCAGACGGGAGCAATGGCACGATGGCCGGGTAATCACCACCTGCGCCGATCTCATCGCTGTAACGTAGCCCTGCATCATAGATGTCGGCGACTAAATCGCACTTGCGAATGCCGGGTTCTATCTTGTCAACAATACGTTGATGCATGCGCTCTACGATTTTACCTGCCGTGCGCATGTACTGAAGCTCGGTTTCAGATTTAACAGCACGCTGCCAGTTAACTAATGCGGTAGCATCACTAAATGTTGCCTTCGGTAGGTGCTGTTGTAGTGATTGATAGGCAGCTGCGGAAAACCAATAGTTATCCATTTCTACACCGATTGATAATGCATCCCAACCCCGTTCTTTTAATTGCTGGCTCAGATAATCCATTGGGTGGCGTTCAGTTGATTGAACGTAGTGATCGGGGTAGCCAATGATGTTGTCGTGCTGCATAAAGCAGGTGCGTTTAGCGCCATTGCCATCTTGTGATCGGCCGTACCAAACCGGTTCGCCCTCGAGTGATAACAATACACATTGGTGCACATAAAAAGACCAGCCATCGTAGCCTGTTAACCAAGCCATATTGGATGGGTCTGAGACGATCAATAATTCGATATTGCGCTCACTCATTGATGCGCGTGTTTTCGCGAGTCGAGCTGCGTATTCATCCACAGTGAAATACAGTGTAGGGCTTGCAGTCATGGCGGTTTTATCTCCAGTGTTGCTCACGACAAGTGCTTGAGCTGATGGGGTTATTATCGGCTCTTTTATGAGCGATTAACACCATCTGTCGCGTTTGAGTAACAGATTTGACGTGTGGGGATCATCAATCGTAATAGGGTAATTGACAAGGCTCTAAATTATGATCAATCTAGCGCATTATCAATTATCACTGACGCAAATTACCCATGTTAAAAAACGACCATCTCAGCGAATGGGATCATGAGCATTTTTTCCATCCGTCTACGCATTTGGGGCAATTTGCCCGTGGCGAGATGAGCAATCGTATTATTACCGGTGGTGAAGGCGTTTATATTACTGATCGCGAAAACAATCGTTTGCTTGATGCTTTTGCTGGGCTTTATTGCGTGAACGTGGGTTATGGAAGACAAGAAATTGCCGAGGCGATTGCTATTCAAGCGCGCGAGCTAAGCTATTACCACTCCTATGTTGGGCATGGAACTGAAGCATCGATCACCTTAGCTAAAATGATCATAGATCGTGCGCCTAAAAACATGAGTCGCGTATATTTTGGTTTAGGTGGTTCTGATGCCAATGAAACCAATGTCAAACTTGTTTGGTACTACAACAATGTCCTTGATCGGCCCAAAAAGAAAAAGATCATTTCACGATGGCGTGGTTATCACGGCTCGGGTTTAATGTCTGGCTCGCTAACTGGGCTTGAGCTTTTTCATAAACAATTTGACTTACCGCTTGCACCTGTATTGCACACCGAAGCGCCGTATTATTTTAGGCGCAAAGATGAGTCAATGTCAGAAGAAGCCTTTTCAACTGATTGTGCACAACGCCTAGAGGCCATGATTTTAGAAGAGGGCGCAGATACGATTGCAGCTTTTATCGGTGAGCCTGTATTGGGCACTGGTGGGCTTGTACCTCCGCCAGCAGGTTATTGGCCTGCCATTCAGGCGGTGCTTAAGAAGTACGATATTTTGCTAATTGCCGATGAAGTCGTTACAGGCTTTGGCAGGTTGGGCAGTATGTTTGGATCGGATCACTATGGTATGGAGCCTGATTTAATCACTATTGCTAAGGGACTAACATCTGCCTATGCGCCATTGTCTGGAACCATCGTGAGTAAAAACATGTGGAGCGTGCTTGAACAAGGTACCGATAAGTTTGGCCCCATTGGACACGGCTGGACTTACTCGGCGCATCCTATTTGTGCGGCAGCTGGTGTGGCTAACCTAAAGCTGATTGATGAACTCGGATTGGTTGAAAATGCAGGCACTGTGGGCAAATACTTAAAGCATCGATTTTCAGACTCATTAGCTGATCATCCGAATGTTGGCGAAGTGCGAGGCGAAGGTATGCTTTGCGCGATAGAGCTAGTTAAAGATAAAAATAGCCGAACGTTTTTTGAGCCGGAACAAAAAGTAGGGCCGACGGTTGTGGCTGGAATGTTAAAGCGCAGTGTAATTGCTAGAGCGATGCCTCAAGGTGACATCATCGGTATATCACCACCGTTGTGCATTAACAAAGAAGAGGTTGATATTGTGGTCGATGCAACCGTTGAAGCGATCAATGAAGTGCTAGCAAACTAACTGATCATCACTATTTCACGGGATAAACTATGGCTGCGCCATTTAGTAAAGATGAGTATCAACAACGTTTAGAAACGGTTCGAGCTGCAATGGCAGAGCAGCAAATTGATGCCTTGTTAATGGGTGATCCCGCCAATATAAACTGGCTAACCGGTTTTGACGCTTGGTCGTTTTACGTACCCCAAGTTATGTTAGTCACACATGACGCCGATCCTATTTGGATGGGCCGTGCTATGGATGCGGGTGCTGTGTCGCTGACGACTTGGTTAAGCGATTCATCTGTTATGCCTTACCCAGAAACTTGCGTACAGCAACAAGGTACTCATCCGATGGAGATCGTTGCAGGTTTTATGTGTGATCTTGGCTTACAAAGCATGCGAATTGGTTATGAGAGCGATACCTATTTCTTCTCACCCAAATCATTAGATTATTTACAACGGGGTGTTACCGATGCAATATGGGTAGATGCTGATCTACTTGTGAATTGGTGTCGCTTGGTAAAGAGTGATGCTGAAGTGTCAATGATGCGGCAAGCAGCGCGTTTAGTTGAAGGCGCGATGACAGTAGCCTATGAAAATATTGAACCGGGTCTGCGGCAGTGTGATCTTATGGCCAAGATACTGGCTGCCCAAGTAGGCGGTAATAGCGACTTCGGCGGTGACCTTACGGCGTTATCACCATTGATACTCGCCGGTAAGGCCGCTTCAACGGCTCACCCGATGTGGACAGATGAAAAATTTAAAAGTGGTCAAACAGTCGCGCTTGAACTGGGCGGTACCCGGAAACGTTATAACGTAGGTTTAGCTCGTACAGTGCAATTAGGCAAAGGCCCTAAGTCAGTATTTGATACGGCATCCGCTGTGGAGGAAGGCTTAAACGCTGTGCTTGAAGTGATAAAGCCAGGTATACCAGCCAGTGACGTTCATCAAGCGTGGCAAAGCGTATTGGATAAACATGGTTTAGTCAAAGACAGCCGTATTGGTTACAGCATTGGAGTGGGTTATTCACCGGATTGGGGTGAGCATACGTTGAGCTTGCGAGCAGGTGACAGTACGATGCTAAAACCCAATATGACACTCCACGTTATGCTGGGTATGTGGATGGATGATTGGGGCTTAGAGATGAGCGAAACGGTTGCAGTGACTCCAACTGGTGTGGAGTGTTTGACTCAATTTGCTCGCGATGTGCACGTTGTTAAATAGCACTGCTAGCCCCATCTCAGCTTCTGAGACGCGTGAAACGCTGCAGCTATGGATAAAGGCGTGACAAACTCACACACAGTTGGGGTGCCTACAGTGGCACAGCCGCTAATTGATCCCAAGCAACCTCTTCCATCGAGTCCTCAACGATCTTATTTAAGACCGCTTGCGAAAACAGTTTGCTGCCATGGTGTGGGTCAGTTTCTCTAGCAGCAGAATACTCAGGCGTAGTGAAACCATTTTCATAGGTTTCTTCGGGGGCATGGATCACCATGACGCCGATATCTTCCAGCCTTTTACAAATATGGCTACGAGCAAATGTATCAACAGCTCGGATAATATCTTTATCAACCTTAAAGAGCTTGGGCGTTCTAAATACCGCTTTTGGTGGTTCGACCACAGATATATCAAACCCAGTCACTACCATCATCTCAAGTAATTCCATTCGTCGAGCTATGGCTCTGTCGATCCAAAGTTCGAGTGTTGAGTTAGATAGTGGCACAAGATTCCTATGGTTCGCTGCGATGTTCCAAGGACAGTGCGTCTTCCATATTGCATCGCGAAAATACGGTGGTGTATGCAATATTGAAGAAAAATAGTGTGGTCCTTCTGGTTTTAGTGTGACATCGAGCTTAGGCACACTCGGTACATTCTCCGCCGTGACTTGCAAACCTTCATCAACTACCTGAATATCAAAGTCGAGCCAATTAGCGCCATGTGCACCTAACATTTTAATGTCATGGTTAGGATGGTCTTCAAGCGCAAAGCCGAGAATCGATACGTGCGAATCACCAAAGATAGTAATCATGATGCCAGCTTCCCTAGTACTGATTCTTCACAGTGTTCGTAGCCAGCGGTTGGGTTTGCCTTTTTCTCTATTGCCGTTACGGTTGATTGTACTGATGCAGATGCCTCACCAAAAAAGTGTCTCATCACTTCCTGAACACCGGCAGTGGCAACACCACGCAAGTCAGGTTGGTAAAACATATGGCGAGTGGGTTGGCCAACGATGAGTTCATAAGACGGAAAATAGTGAACGTTATCGTTATCCGCTACCATGTCACCGGCAACTGATCGTAAGACAGATTTCGAGTAAGTGGTTGCCGTTAGCACGTGATCTTGCGTAGCGGTCGCCGCCAATGGCACGGGCGAAATAGTCAATAATAGTTGTGCCTTTGGATTAACGCTTCTTAGTGCGCCAAAAAACAAATCAAGGTCCCGTTTGATCTCATGGTATCTAAAGTTTTTTAGTTTATAGTGCTCTGGATTATAATCACCAGCAATAACACCGGGAGCTGTAGGGTAAGTTGTGTTATCACGAGTATCTATCCACGCTTCGGTTAAGCCCATGGTAAACACGAAATAATCCAGCGTAGCAAACATTTCTTTTACTTGCGCTAGGTGTGCCTTGCGCAAAACCCGAATTTCTTCTTCAGATTCAAAGCCATCTTTTTGTAAGCCAGGGCGCATTGCATCAAAGAATCGTCCGTCTCGCTCCCAAATGGCGAACTCAGGTTGGCGCTGGCCATGTGCTTCTTCAAAAAGTTGCAACAATTGGCTAATCGTGTAGATATTACCGTAGCGGCAAGAATAAACGTTGTAGCCCAGCTGATCAGCTTCATCAGCATCCAAAAAAGCTGGTGGCTTTTCCAAATCCATGTAGTTCAAATCGCGCATCCGCAGATTACGCCCAATGTGTTGAGCAAAGCAGCTGCCAGCAGTGGCAAATTTGGCGGTGGCAAGATCAGGAAACGGGGTAAATAATTCGGACAGCTCGGTCACATGGGTATCAGATACTGATCGATTCCAAAATGCTTTATTGCCTTGCTTTTTGTACGGGTGATTTGCCATGATTCCACTTAAATTGCTTCTACAACAGGAACATAGAATGCAACTACTATGCCACTGGAATTGGGGCTTGTAGCCATTTTTGGCAGGTTTTATCGCGGTGCTAGTGGCGGAAATTCAGACCAAGATTAAGTCAATTTTTCGTGACACCAATTAGCGATAGATTGTCGTACATCAGCTAGGTGCGCTAGGGTTTGATCCTGGCGGTGAGACAACATCCACAGGGGTAGAGAGAGCACGATTTCCTCAATACGCATTAGCTTACTATCGGTGTCGCCCATGAAGCAGGGCAGCATCGCTTTAGTTGCGCCGGAACGCACCATCCTATGTAAGGCATCGAAGTGCCGGGCACGAAACTGAAATCCGTCACTTCCAGCTAGATTATTCATTGTAGTCATACCGGCTGAGGCATAGCCATCCTCAGTTAAACCCGCCCAGGGTAAGTCGGCATCACTAGCGTGTTTAGCGACGTAAACAGCGAATAACAGCGGGTCAAGCTGTTCGGCCACAACCAGATCGGTTTGTTCGCTAGCTTTAAACCCGCCATCCTCAATTTTTAAAGCGATATCAGCTTCTCTGCGTGTCAGGCTGATGTTATTGCCGGTGCCGAGTAGATCTATCCGGATACGCTGTGTACCCACAAGCTCGCCAATGGCAGGTGCGATTAAATTAGATATTAGAAACGGTGCAGTTGTAATCGTTACGTCGCGCCAGATGCTAGATGGGTCTGTTAACGCTGATTCGTGCTCTGCTGCGCGTAATGATTCTGCAACAGATTCAAGATGAGGGAAAATCGCTGCGCACGATGTAGTGGGTACGAGTTTGCCATCATGTCGTAAAAACAAAGAAGCCCCTAAGCGCTGCTCAAGTAGCTTAATGCGGCGGCCTACCGTAGTCGCATTAATGCCCAACGTAGAAGCCGCTGCGGCATAGGTGCCGGAGCGATAAACCGCAAGTAATGTTTGCCAATGTTCCCAACTGACCATAGGCTGCAATTATGCAGGTAGCACCCCATACATTGCAAATAGACAGTTGTCAGAGCCCTGTGGAATAGTACTCAACACATTATTTCCACTGGCAAAAGCTTGCCTTGACTAACGGGACGACACAAATGATTTATAAACGAACGATGATGCTACAAGCAAAGAGCATAGTTACAGCGGCAGTGTTGTTAGCCAGCACCAATGCTTTCTCAGGATCCCTGTCTGGAGCAGACATAGCTAAAGCTGTAAGCGATCGAACCTATCAAGGCTCGATGACTGACAATGCCTTTGCTGAATACTACTCACCAGATGGCATGATTCGCGGCAAAGGGTATACAGGAAAATGGCGAACAGAAGATGACACCATGTGCTTTCAATATGGTGACGGTGAAGAAAAATGCTGGAATGTTATTGTAAACGGGCCAGCGCTCACCTTAGTTAAAGATGGCGTGGTAGATGGAAGCGGTATGTTGGTTGATGGCAATCCACATTCTTTCTAATGCTTAGTTCGTGATTGCTCAAAGACGGTCATGCCCTGAAATCTAAGAATGAAGTCAGAACTTAGAGGCCAAGCCCTCGATCCGTACATTTGGTTTTCGGAGGCTCAGACAAGCCTCCTATTTTTTGTCTGCGCGTGAAGAGGACTGTAAACGGCTCAATGTGACTGGAGTGATGCCGAGATAGGTAGCGATGATTTTTGCTGAAACCAATGATGCTATATCCGGGTATTCCTTCTTAAACCTTTCCAAGCGCTGAGCACCTGTTTCGGCCGCAAGAGACCATTCTCGACGCGCACGTCTAACCAGCTCTGCCTGTAGAACTTGGTTTCCCCACCGACGAGCATTTTCATCGTTGATCATGAGGTCGGTAAGTTCATTCTGCGAAAATTGAACGATGCGGCTAGTTTGGATCGCCTCGCAGGTGACTAGTGATTTAGTGATTTCGCTTCGCGCTATACAGGGTGTAATCACACAGGGTGCACTATGAAATGCCACTGTAGTTTCATTGCCTTTTGCATCCAAGATGAAAGATCTGAGCAATCCACTGAGTAATAGGTATTCGTATCGATTTTCCTGACCGGCCTTAAATAGCGCCTCATTGCGGTCAATCTCATGGCTGCTCATCCTTGGTATCAATGCGTTAAAACCACGCCCACAACCGCTCTCGATAGAATCAATTAGCCGTATCACCGATGCGGCGGTAAAATCATCGAGATTGTTTGTCATTTGTTAATGCCACAGTGGAGTTATCGATAGAGAATAGCTTACCGATTTCGCAGACGCAGGAAAGTACCAGATGAATCCTTTTGAGAACAAATTGTCCTCTTTTACGATTAATTTGCAGTCAACGGACGCCATGAGTAAAGGTTGGAAAATTTACTGGGTAGTGGTTGCTGCGACGGTAACGAACTACCTGATGATGATTCTGTGGTCTCTTCCACTGGTAAGCGAGATGGCTGGGGGTGGCGTGCCTTTTGACATGCGCTTGGGTGGCTATACCTTTGACGAAGCGCGGGTGTTCCTCATGGTAATTACTGACGCGGGTCGCGATTTTTATCTCAACACTCAACAGCTTCTAGACTGGTTTTATCCCACGTTGTTCGCGATCACGGTCGCTATCCCCTTAGTCCATTTGGTGCCACGATACGGGGGCTGGGTACTGGCGGCACTAGCGATTGCGGCTGGAGCCTTAGACCACCTTGAGAATAGCGCAGTGGCTGTTATGCTGCGAGTAGAGCCAAACGGGCTCACTGAAGCCATGGTTTCCACCGCTAGCAATTTGTCGCTGGCTAAGTCGATCTTGACCACTATTGTGTTGGTAGCCCTGTTGGTAGTCCTTTGCATAAAGGGCATTGTGTGGCTGAAAACTCGTCAAGCTCAAGCTGTTTAGAAACTTGGATTTGATCTTACAGATGGTGTGAGAATTGATTATGGGTCGGCGACGATCGAACTCATCGAATCCCAATAGGGTATGTCTGAAATTCGTTCTACAAAGAAATCAACGAAAGCCCGCACTTTCGGCGACAGATGTCGACGTTGCGGGTACACCATATAGATGGAAACCTCCAGCGTCTTGTAGCTAGTGAGTATTGGTTGTAATAGTCCATCGTGAATGTCTTGACCTACTACAAATGTAGGCGTTCGGGTGATGCCAACCCCACCGAGCAATGACTCCCGCAAAGCCAGACTGTTGTTCATCTGAATTGACCCTGATACAGGTATAGATATTGTCTTGTTATCGGGTGATCGGAAATGCCAATCATGCGCAGTATCTTGGTAACGATACGTGATTACATTGTGCTTGCGAAGTTCGCATGGCGTGGAGGGGATGCCGTGCCGTTCAAGATATTCTGGTGCAGCTACAATCGCATGATGGCAAGGACCCAGTCGTCGCGCAACCAATGAGGAATCCGGCAGATCGGCTATTCGAATCGAGATGTCAAACCCCTCCTCGATCACATCCAAATTGCGATCGTCTAGATTCATGTCAATCGATACCTCAGGATACTGAACCAGAAAATCAGGCAGTGCAGGGGCAATATGCATAATGCCAAAGGACATCGGGGTGTTGAGCCGCAGCGTTCCTCGAGGCTTAGCCTGCATGTGTGATATCTCTGCTTTGGCTTCCTCTATCTCCTGCAAGCCTAGCTGGCTGCGTTGATAGAACGTTCTTCCAGCTTCCGTCAAACTCAAGCGACGTGTGGTTCGGTTTAACAGGCGCACCCCCAGACCGTCTTCGAGGCGTGTTACGTACTTACTCACCACCGATTTCGACAACGATAGCCGCTCTGCAGCAGCAGTGAAGCTGCCGCTGTCAACGACCTTTACAAAAACGGCGATATCAGTAAGTGAGTTCATATCGGCCTAAACCATTAATCAATTTACGTGGACAATCTTATTACGTTTTCCTAGTTTTTCAAACGCGAAGGATCCGGCATCGTGTTCACAAAGACGCGATATTCACTTGCATGGGATATCAATCTTACAAATTTAACCCTGTGAACAGAAAGCAGGAATTCGACACTGATGTGTTGGAGTACCTGAATGACAAACACACTCTCACAACCAGACGCCTATGTCGGTCAGGACATAAACAAGGAGTACCAGTGATGATGAACATTAAAACTACAACTTCTGTTGAATTTGAAAACAATACCGGTAGAAATTACCTAGCTGTCACGGCGTTGCTTGGGGCAGGATTGTTACTTGGCGTGATTACCAACCTAGCGAAGGTAGCGCATGGGATCGGTATTTCGCCACTGGCCTATCTGATCTGGTCTTTGACAGGTGCGACACTGCTTTTAGCGATAGTCACCTACGCACGAGGCCAGATACCAAAATTGACTCATCGTTCGTTGGAATACTTCATTGTCGCCGGGTTCCTGAGTGCGGCAGTTTCTAATCTCATTTTCTTTAACGCGATACCTCGTCTTGGGGTGAGCTTTATTGCACTAATGTTTTCTTTACCACCTCTGATGACCTATGCCGGTGCTCTGATGCTCAGAATGGAGCGTTTTTGTTGGTGGCGGGCGAGTGGCGTGCTGTTGGCTCTTACAGGTGCCGCCTTTCTAGTGCTCGATTACTGGGCTGCCCCCAATACTGACCACTTCTGGATTGTATTGACTCTACTTGGTCCAGTCATGTTGTCTGCTGGCAATCTATATCGCACGCTGCGCTGGCCACCGGGTGCGACCGCAGAATCTCTGGCGCCGGGCATGCTGGCAGGCGCAGTGGGCATTCTCATCCTGTTTGCGCTGGTGTTTGATCGGTCTCTGAGCGTTCCCACACAAAACACTTACGTTGTGCCACTGATCGCTATACAAGCGGTTTTAATCGCTAGCCAATCGTTGTTATTATTTGTTCTGCAGAAGGTGGGCGGCCCGGTGTTTCTTAGTTTAATGGGTGGTGTCAGTGCTGTGTTCGGCGTACCCATTGCCATGTTCTTATTGGCTGAACCTGTGCTATCAGCGTTTGCGCCAAGCGCCATGCTTATCACCGCTGGCATCGTTGCCATGTTGCTGGGCGTGAAAAAGTGTCGACAAAGCTCCCTCCAACCGCGCACTGCAAGAGGTAAATGAGGTGATTATTATGAAAAGTAACGAGATTCCACTTCCATCCGTCGCGTGCGCACGCCTCACCGGATTCCTGTATCTGATCATTATCGTGTTCGGTATATTTGCCGAAGTCGGTGTACGCGCAAACCTGTTTGTAAAGGGGGACTCCAGTTCCACAGCCTCGAACATACTGGGGTCTGAATGGTTATTTCGTTTAGGCTTTTTTTCTGATTCGATTATGCTGCTGAGCGACGTGGCTGTTGCTGTGCTTTTGTATGTGCTGTTGAAGCCAGTCAGCAAGACACTATCACTGATGGCTGCTGCATTTCGATTGACACAGGCTGCGGTTTTGGGAAGCAACCTGCTTATATTCTACGCTGCTATTCTGCTGTTGAATGGCGAGTCGTACCGGAAAGCATTCACAACTGAGCAGCTGGAACCTCTGGCGCTTCTGTTTCTCGAAATGCATAGCTATGGTTACGATCTTGGCCTCATATTCTTCGGAGTTTCCAGCATGATTGTTGGTACGCTCGTCAGCCGATCTGGATACTTGCCAAAAATATTAGGCTATGGATTGATAGCCAGCGGGATAGTGTATCTAGCAGGCAGCATTACCCGATTTAGTGCCACGGGCTATCAATCAATGTTGGAACCTGCCTATGTTGTTCCACTGGTCTCTGAGCTCTCGTTTTGTTTGTGGTTGCTGTTTATCGGCCTTCGGCCCCGAAACTCTAGCAGGCAATCCAGCTGAATTACTTGTTTCAAAAAGCTCTCAAGAAACGCATTCTTTGATGAGCCGACACAGACTCATGCGAAAAAGCGAATCAGATGAAGGACAACAAGTGGCGCAGTTTCCTTGTAGGAAGCGTTGAGCAGCGATCCAAGACAATGTAAAAACTGGTAGCATCGGAGCACCCTAGTGTTTAAGCATAACCTTCAAGCACAATTTTACCTTTGGCTTGACCGGTTTCAACTAAACGATGTGCTTCGAGCAAGTTGGCTGCATTGATAGGGGAGATAACCTCAGTCAATGTTGTGCGGATCTTTCCGGCATCTACTGCATCGGCAATCCAGTTAAGTAGTTCGTGCTGTTTGATCATATCGGGTGTTTGGTGCATAGAGCGCGCAAACATAAATTCCCAGTGTAGGCTTGCGGCTTTTCTTTTCATGCCAGCCATCGGCATTGGTAGCTCGGTATCGTCGATGGAAACAATACCGCCTTGCGGCCGGATTAATTCCACACAGGTATCCCAGTGGCGCATGTCATTAAATACAGCGATGTGATCAACGTATTTAAGCCCGAGCGTTTTAACTTGTTCAACCATATCGCCGTGGTGATTTATAACGTGATCAGCGCCTAGCTCTTTTACCCAGTTTTCGGTTTCTGGCCTTGAGGCAGTTGCTATGACGGTTAGGCCGGCTTGCTTGGCAATTTGGATTCCGATTGAGCCAACGCCACCAGCACCACCAATGATCAATAATGTTTCGCCACTGTTAGCGCCATCACGATCAATGCTCAGCCGATCAAAAAAGGCTTCATAGGCGGTGATGCTGGTAAGCGGTAGTGCGGCTGCTTCAGTAAAATTTAGCGAGCTTGGCTTTTTACCCACGATTCGTTGATCGATTAATTGAAACTCTGAGTTTGCCCCTGGGCGTGTGATATCACCCGCATAGAAGACTTCGTCGCCTGGTTTAAACAGAGTGACGTCTGGGCCAACCGCATCAACCACACCGCTCGCATCCCAACCAATCACTCTTGGTGGATTTTCTGTGGTGCCGGGTGGGGTGGTGAGGCCACGCCTGACTTTTGTATCAACTGGGTTAACGGCAATGGCCTTAACGGATACTAGGCAATCTTGACCCGTCGGTGTTGGTTTGTCTGATTCGAAATCGACAAAGGCTTTGTTATTGTCAACTGGTAGATAGTCAACGATCCCTACAGTTCTCATGTTAATGCCTTCCTATGATGTGAAGTGGCCTGACACAAGGTATGCTCTCAGCCGTTTGCTTGATGTCGTCAATATACACCGAATAATAACTTAGAATCAGTCGTATATCGATTCGACCTAGTGGGTGATTGTGGTTATATTCAATGACTACGGTAAAAGATAAAACACGTACAAGGGTGGGATAGATGAGCTACGGGCTATACGTTGGTAAAAATAGGTCTCAATCAGGGCACGCTTGGATCGGTGGTTACGGAGATGAGCCTTCAAGCCATTGGTTGGAAGTTGAGCCACGTCGGCAGCACAAACGCGGAGCAATGATTACTGTTGGGGTAACTGCTCAAGCAGATTTACCCGGCCAACTCAGCCAGATCCCCCAAGTTGGTGAAACCTTTCGTCATATCAGAACAAGCTATACACATTATTTGGGTGTGCCTGCGCCATTAACCAATGGTGGCCTAAATGAGTTTGGCGTGGCAGTACGGGATATTTGGTCGACATCGAGGGATGAGCTCATTGCGATGACGCCTACTGATCAAAGCGGGCCTAACTACAGCGACCTTGCACGTGTCGTGATGCAACGAGCTAAAACCGCTAGTGATGCTGTTGATCTTATAGGTGGGCTCATTGCCAAACATGGTTATTCTACTTATGGCGGTAATTCCCATCTCATTGCTGATGCGAATGAAGCTTGGGTTGTAATCGAGTGCGCCGGTGGTCAAGGCCTTTGGGCAGCCGAACGGCTTGGGCCCGATTCTATTCGTGCTTCTCGGCCAGGTTATATTGAAGTGATACCTGTAGATAGCGATAGTGTTGATTATCGTTATGCGCCTAATCTAGTGTCATTTGCTATAGAGCAAGGCTGGTATAAAGAAGGTGATGAATTTAACTTCAATGCCATATACGGCGATGGCAAATCACGCTGGGCAGGCGTAGTGTGGATTGAAGAAGAAATGCGTAAGCGTGCAAAGGTTGATGGCGGCATTACATTAAAAGATATGTTTTGGGCTGTGCGAACACCTAAGTTAACAGGTGATACTGCAGGTTACGGGCAAGTTGTGCCACTAATTGACACTCCCTATGTTGATTGTCGTTATCTATGGCATGCGCAAATCGGTGCTATAGCCGCTCCTTTTGTACCGGTGTTTATGTCGATGGATAACGTACCCGAAGAGTATCAACAGCATCGCTATTTAAGCGATGGAGAATCTGCTCGGTTTATGGATAATCGCAAGCTTAATGAAAATAGCAACAGTGTTTCGTTGATATCACAAGGGGTTGAGTCAACTCGTTCAGCTTGTGCTGTTTACAAGCGCTTGCTGTATTTGATTGTGCAAAACCAATCATTGTTTTTAGATGACTCTATCGAGCTATGGGAGCATCTTGAAAATAACTTGATTGCAGAGTGTGAGAGTCAACTCTGTGCAGCACATGCGCTCTGTGATGCCCAAAAAATAGACTTAGCGGTGCACCAACTAAACTATTTTTGTAACAACGAACTG
This sequence comes from uncultured Granulosicoccaceae bacterium, assembly GCA_938028465.1. Lineage (GTDB taxonomy): Bacteria > Pseudomonadota > Gammaproteobacteria > Granulosicoccales > Granulosicoccaceae > Granulosicoccus. The sequence continues at coordinate 16,286 of CALJAA010000152.1, forward strand.
ACCAAAGCGCTAAACTTGGCAGAGAGCTTAGCGATTGCCTATGAAGCCCGCACACGTTTACTGCGTGGAGTAAACCAAGATACCAATCACCTCAGTTGCGAACAACTTTGGTAGCACCAAACGATTATTGATTATGCAAGCTCACGAATCGTTTCTACTAGTGTCAGATTAATTGATCGCGTACCAGTATCTAAGCGGTTTTTATAGCGTCGCTCACCGGGTAAACGTACTCCGTCCATCGACGTTAATCTATCCATAAACAACTCAACATGTGCCACCCATCCGTCACCTGCGATAAGCTGCGGTGATAGTGCAATGATGAGTTCACCGCCTTTAGGAGGGGCGCCATCGCCATTGTCACTCTCTTTTGCTTCAAAACTGAATGTTTCGCTGGTGAGACCGGCGGAAAGTAATTCAACCATCATGGAAATAGCGGAACCTTTGTAACCGCCAAACGGAAGGAGCACGCCGTCTGCAATTTTTGCAGGATCTGTTGTTGGATTGCCCTCAGCGTCCAGCCCTGTGCCTAGCGGTACTTCTTTGCCATCGCGTGCAGCAATTTGTACATCCCCTAACGCCATGGATGAGGTTGCCATGTCAAAACACACAGGAGACTTGCCTGGTCGTGGCCAAGCAAATGCTAGAGGGTTAGTGCCAAAGAGTTTATGGATAGAGCCAGCTGGAGCTACTGTGGGTTGAGATACAGTGCAGGCGATACCGACTAAACCACGATCTGCTAAATATTCAGTTTCGGGCCACAGTGCTGCAAAGTGGTGAACCCCTGTTAACGATAATGCAGCGATACCAATTTCGTTTGCGGCTGCCGCTAGTACGGGTAGGCCAACCTCTTGCGCTAATGGCGCGTAGCAACCATGTCCTTCGACGTTGATCACCGCTGGTGTTTTTTTATTGATTGTAGGCTTAGCCTTGCCATCGACTTTGCCACTACGAAGCCCTTTTATGTAACCGGGCATTCTAAATAGGCCATGCGAGTGCGATCCATCCCGTTCAGCCCTTGTCACGATATCAGCAACGGCCGAAGCATTCGCTTCATCGCATCCATTTGACAGCAAGGTGCTGTGCGCTAGGGTATAGATCTCTTCAAGTGTGAGGTTGATGGTGGCCATATTCGGATCGCTTTAGTGCGTTGGTGGTGCTGGCTATGATACCGTGCTGGCGCTTTGAAAGTACGACATTAGACGATCAGCAGATTGTTTAAAATTATATTCTGGCTGCCAACCCCAATCTCGCCGTGCTGCGTCATCAACGATAACGTTTGGCCATGCGCTTAATAAGGCATCTACCGTGGGCAAGGGGGTGAAGCTATAGGTAAATTCTGGGATGCGTGATTGAATCTCTTCGGCGACTTCTCCTGCTGTTACGTAGTAGCTGTGCAAAGAGTATGCATGCTGTGTTAGTGCGTCGCGATCTGCTAGTGTAAAAGTCAGTATTCCTGTTATCACATCCTCTAGTAACATTGAAGACATACCCGTGCCGGCAGACACTGGGAATGTGAATGCTTCGTTATTGATAGCAGCACGAAACGCATGTGATGGGAATGCAGTGACGGCAGTTGCCGGCGCAAAAGGCGAAAACACCAATGGAAATCGAAGGCAACGGAAATCCATGCCGTGCTTTAACTTGTAGTAAACACCCAAACGCTCAACGGCTACTTTTGTCGCGCCATAAATATTCGCTGGCCATTGCAGGGCATCTTCTGGCATTGGGTCTAGTACGTCATCGCCATGGCTTGCGATCGTACTGGCGAAAAAGAAGGTCGTTACATCAAATTCGTTTGCCAATTTGAGTAAGTGGAATGACGCGGTTGCGTTAATGTCCCATGCGGCTTCCGGATCGGCTTCAGAGCTTCCCGATAGTAACGATGCCAAATGATAGATAGTGTCAGGACGGTGTTGATCGAGCAGAGTACTCAATAGGGATTTGTCACGGATATCACCAATGACGACTGACTCGCCCGGTCGTAACGATGAGGGTTCGGTGCCCGGAATATCAAATTTGATGACTTCAATACCACGCTCGAGCAATTGATCGGCGATTAAGGCACCTATATTGCCGTTGCCACCTGTAATCAGTACTTTTTTTATTAGATTTGGCATTCAAATTTAACCTCTTTGGCTAGAGTGTGGATAGATCGCTTGTTACACTACAAGCTATGCTGGTACATCTATGGCTAATAGTCAATTATGCCTGCTTAGAAGAATATTGATAACTTTAGCAACAACGAGAATCCATCCGTGCTGACATTCGATTTAGGCAGCCACACATTTAAAATTAGTACAACGTCAGCAAAAGCTCAGCAGTTGTTTGATCAAGGCTTAAACTGGTGCTTTGGGTTCAATCAAGAAGAAGGCGTAGCGTGCTTTAACAAGGCGTTGGAATACGACCCTCAATGCGCCATGTTGCATTGGGGTATCGCTTACGCTGCGGGGCCGTTTTATAATATGCCGTGGTCTGATTTCTCTATTCACGAGCAAACAGAATGTACGGCATTTTGCCGATCCCATCTCGATCAAGCAGTTGCTAAAGCTAGCAGTGCTCCGCCAATGGAGCGGGCATTAGTTGCAGCACTGTCCGAACGCATCCAACAAGCCCAGGCTATGTCTGTCGAAGCTTATAAGCACTGGGATGATGCGTACGCTAATGCTATGCGCCAAGTCAATGCTGACTTCCCCAACAATCAAGACGTGATGGCATTGTTTATCGAAGCGATGATGACGCGTACGCCTTGGGATATGTGGGATGTACACACGGGGCTACCGACTCAGGGTGCGGATACGATAGAGGCTATCGAAGTGTGTGAGCATGCGATCTCACTAGCTGATAAACAAGGCGTCGAACAGCATCCTGCAATACTGCATTTACATATCCACCTATTAGAAATGTCGAACAATCCTGAGATGGCTATGGATTCGGCTAATCGGTTATTTGGATTGTGTCCCGACGCAGGTCACACCTTGCATATGCCCGGGCATATCTACGTGCTTTGTGGCGATTATGAAAAAGCAAAACAAGTAAGCGAACAAGCCATTAGCGTTAATCGAAAGTACCTTGCGTATGCAGGCCCGCATAATTACTACACGACCGCTCGGTGTCATGACTTACACCTTATGATGTACACCTGTATGTTTCTAGGGCAGTTTGAACCAGCGATGGCAGCTGCAAACGAGATATGCGAAAACCTACCACCAGATGTTATTGATCTAAAAGATAAACCTTACATTGCCGGTACCATGGAAGGCTATTACTCGATGAGGATGCATGTATTGGTACGCTTTGGAAAATGGCAAGACATCGTTGACGAGCCACTGCCTGAAGATCAAACGCTATATTGTGTTACTACAGCGATGCATCACTATGCAAAAGGTATCGCCTACGCTGCATTAAAACAATTTGAATTGGCTGATGAGCAAAAGGCATGTTTCTATCAAGCGTTAAAGTGTATCCCAAGCAACAGAAAGCTCTTTAATAATCCTGCTGTGCGAACCTTAGGGGTGGGCGAGATGATGCTGTTGGGAGAATTGGAATACCACAAAGGTCATGTCGAACAGGCCTTTTCTCATTTACGTACAGCAGTGCATCGTTGCGAACAACTACAATACTCAGAACCGTGGCCCTGGATGCATCCGCCACGACATGCTCTGGGTGCTTTGTTGTTGGCTCAAGGTCGGTATGAAGAAGCCGAGCAGGTATACCGTGCGGACCTAGGCATGGATAGCTCCATTCCTCGTTGTGCTCAACATCGAAAAAACATTTGGGCCTTACATGGCTTAGTGGAGTGTTTAGAATATCGTGATGAGCAGTTGGAGATTGTCGAACTAAAAACCCAATTAGAGGAGGCATCGAGCAAAACGGACATCTCAATTTCATCTTCGTGTTGTTGTCGACATACATAAACCAATCGATAGGTATTCATTCCAGTGCAGACGAGTTATCTTGATTTATTGAACTCATGCGCAAACTGAGTCGCGCGGTCAATTGCGCCTTCGATTAAACCGCCATGGTCTTGATTGGTTTCAGTCGAAATAAAATATAAGCGATCTGCCCATTCGTTTTGAGCTTGCATGGCTAAGCCGTATTCCGGATGGCCTGCAGGTGCGTTAAGGTCTTCTTCATCCGCGGTGAAGGGCTCTGTACTCCAATCCTGAATCACGACATCAATAGGGTTGTCGGCAGCTGATCCAAAAATACTGACGAGTTGTTGTTTAACCTTATTGACTAACTCTGCTTCGCCTATCTGAGATCTGGCATTGGCAGGGTATCCCACAAACCCAAAAAGGGCATACGGTCCACCATCATTTGGAGAAGCATCATGGATTTCCACGAGGGGGCCAACTTGGCTCAATGCGGTGCCAGAAAGCCCTTGCTCTTTCCAAAATGGTTTATCAAACAGAGTCACAACTTTTGCATGTGCAGCCATCCAAGTCGGTAGTTTTTGCAAAGCTTGTTTTAGAGGGTTCGGTAACCCAGGTGAGTAGTTAAGTTTTGCAGCTAACCTTGGCGGAATAGCCAATGCCGCGGCTTTGGCTTGCCACTCAAACGTTTTGTCACCGTTGTTTATCTGCAATTGCACACCGTGATTAGTAGTCATGATCTTGGTGACAACATGTTCGGGATACAAGTTGTTGTTACTCATAAGAGAATTTGACAGCGCATTAGTAAGGGCGGCCGAGCCACCTTGAATACGCAGTGCGCCTGCCATAGGAGATAGCCCTTGATGCGGTTGAATTTGACCGCTTTGTAGTTGATAGAGGGTAGTCCCTTCTACTGGCTGACTAAATTTTGACAGTCCTAGCACATTGAGCAGCTCCGCGACATGGGGCTGACCCTGCCAAATCCAGGAGGGGCCAAGGTCATAATCAGTGCCGTGCTTGGTGAGTGACAAAATACGGCCACCCATGCGCGGACGTGCCTCCACGATCCTGTAGGGGATTCCTAGTTTGCTTAGTTGCCAAGCGGCCGTCAAACCGCTAAGCCCGCCTCCCACTATTAATACTTCTGTGTCCACGTCAATCTGCCTGTCATAATATCGAGCGATTTATCCCAATCACAGGGCTAGACCGAACCGGTTGTTCGAGGTATTGTATCTTAGGTCTCTGAAAATAAAAAAGACATGAAAATTCTAATGGGCATTTTGATAACGCTAAATATCGCCGTTACGATGTTTATCGGAGGCGTGTCCGTTGCAAGCGATCAGACCAAATTGAACAGCCAGCAGATAAAAGAATTTTTGTCCGATCACTATGTTGTTGGTACTTACAAGGGTCGGGAATGGAAGTCATTCTTTAACGCGAATGGTGACACCCATTATTCGGAAACAAATGGCAGGCCATCTAATGGTCGGTGGAAAGCAGAAGGCGATCGTTACTGTTCTCAATGGCCACCGTCAGCAACTTGGGATTGTTATTTTATCACTGCAAGCGGAGATGAGCTTACTTTTATGCCTGAGTTCGGTGGTGATAATTGGCCTGCTGTAAGGCTTGTTGAGTAAGCCTTTTGCGGCGGGCTTGTAAAGCCTTAACCAAAATTGAATGAAGCGGTAAGTAATGCGCTCAATCGAGCGCATTTTTTATTCAGTATCGGACTACTACGCTATCGATTACTCCTTAACCTCAATTGTTATTAACTCAGACACTATCGGTGGGTTATGCGGAATATGAAGCATATCACCCATTATCAGTTGCAGAGTGTGCTTGCCGGGCTCTAGAGTTAATGTAGTTTGAGTTTGACCTCCGCCAAAATGCATCGGTGGCTTACCCATTGGTTTACCTTCTGCGGGTAGGGTGGTTTGATCAACCAGTAAATGATGATGTCCAGCTTTAGGGTTATTGGTTCCTGCTGGCGCTACACCCATTCCAGTTAAGCCGAATTGAACAACAAACTCTTTACCTACGACCTCACCATCTTTAGGTGAGATTATCGTCACTGCTGCTCCTTCTGGTGCTGGGGTAACGGGTAGATCCTGTGCAACGGTATGGCCCGAGAACAGGGCTGTTGCCACTATTAATGAGCGAGCTAAGTTTGTGTTTATCACTGATTATTCTCCCAAAATTATTGTTTATAAGTTGATGAAATGGTTTTACAACGAACCTGAAAGCCAGCAAATAACCAGCCCTTAATACCAATAACCCGTAGCGCCACCAATTTATTCCATCAATTAAAAAAATTATTTAACAGTGGTGCACTAATCCTCATTCAGCTGGTCACAATAGGGGTAAGCTAAACACGTAGTTAGACACATACCATTGGGGCTGATGTACATCTTATGAGTGATTTTGCTGAAAACATAACTGGTGAGCTCAATGCCATGTGGCGGTTTGCCTTACGGCTGACGGCGAGTGAAGCCGACGCAGAGGATCTAGTCCAACGAACTTGCGTTAAGGCGCTGGAGAACGAGACAGCTTATGAACACCGAGGTAGGCTACGCAGCTGGTTGTTCCGCATAGAACATCGTGTGTGGTTAAACGTTTTACGATCACGTCAAATTCGCAGTAATAGTTCATTTGCAAATAATCAGTTTTCAGGCATTCACGAGGGTAGTGCGGGTGAGGAGCTACAAGGCTTCCAGTCACGCAGTGCTGAACATTTAGATTCGCCTGAATCCAATTTAAATTATTATCAATTAGTTAAACTAGTAGAATCGCTGCCCGATGCGCAGCGGCTTGTTGTATTGTTAGTATGTGTAGAGGAATTCTCCTATCAGGAAACCGCTGATATATTAGAGATACCCATTGGTACGGTTATGAGTCGATTGTCTCGCGGTAGGTTAACGCTTGGCAAGGCAGTGCAGAATAGTAGAAAGGTAAGTAACGTTGCTGAGTTAGACGGAGGTATGCGGTAATGAAATATTCGGAAGTGGACGTACTAAATTTTATTGAGGGCAGGTTTAATGATCAGCAGGTGGCTGATATTCTCGCTCAAAAACGTATTGACCCTGAACTCGCAAATACTATTGATACTATGCAGGCATCGTTGCAGCCATACAAAGAAGCCTATGATGCACAAGTGCTCCCTGAAATGCCTGAAAGTTTACATACTCAATTACAAAGTACCCTTGCTAATAAAGTTACAACCCCAGTCACAAGTTCAGTTGCAAGCTCAGCCATAATCACAGCCGAATCTTCTCCCCAGGCAATCAAACACTCGATTCCTTATAAGTGGGTAGCTAGTTTTTTACTAGCAGGTATAGCAATAGGTTTTTTCACCGCGTCTACCATACCGTCCTCATCTGTGAGCTCTAACGATCAACCTATTGCATCCACAAACACAGAATTGCAGGAGCAACACACAAAATGGGTTAATCGTGTAGCTGATTATCAATCTTTATATGTTGAAAATACGGTTAAGTCTATTCCTTCTAGCGCGCATACGGATGCTAAAAACTTACTGGCATCGCTTTCAACTAGAGAGGGGTTTGCTGTGTCAATTCCTGACCTTACTGAGTTCGGGTACGAATTTGTAAGAGCACAAGAGCTAGGGTTTGAGGGAGATACATTGCTCCAGCTTGTATACAGAAAACCCGGCGCTATGCCATTGGCCTATTGCTTAATGCCCGATCAATCAAATGACGCAAAAGATGATTTGCCATTGCAACTTAGCCAACAGCACAATTTGGGTGTGGCTAGTTGGATTGGCGGTAGCCGGCACAATGTTTTAGTGGCGGATGAATCGCCATCGACACTGCAAAAAATACATAGCGCCATCATAGCGATCTAGGTTCCACACCAACGTTATTCTTAGCTTCGCATTTTTTGTCCGGTCGGATCATATAGTGGTTTAGCTTGTATCTCAGCGGTATAAAATTCGCCTAAAATTTCGACCTGTACGCGGGTACCGGGTGCGCTGTGGTTTGTGGTGACATAACCCATTGCCATTGATTTGCCAACATGATGCGCATAACCACCTGAAGATATATAGCCTATAGCGCAGCCATCAATGAGGATTGCCTCATCAAGTGACACGTCGATGGGTGTGTCCACCACGAGCGTAACGAGCTTACGAGTAACGCCTTCCTCTTGGATGCGTAAGGTGGCGTCTTTACCGACAAAGCTTTTATTCCAATTGATGAAGCTATCCATGCCGGATTCAATCGCATTAAAGTCTGGTCGAAACTCTAAGCCCCAAGCGCCCCAGGCTTTTTCTAACCGTAAGCTCATTAGTGTGCGGTTGCCATACCATCGGTAACTAAGATCCTTACCTGCTTCTTCTATCTCTTCTGCTAAACGAATTAAATACTGCGGGCGGCAGTAGATTTCATAACCTAACTCGCCTGAAAAACTTAATCGATTGAGTACTACGGGTACACCACCGACAAAGGTCTTACGAGTATCTCGAAACTTTAATGCATCAGCTGAAACATCATCTCTCGTTATCCGCGATAGCAACTCACGTGAGTGAGGGCCTGATAAGGCAATACCATGCCAGTCACCGGTTTGATTTTCATGAGTAACATCAGCGGGTAGGGTTCGAGCAAACCAACGACTGTGCGCGTCTTGCATGGAACCCGAGCCGAATAACATGAAGGTTTCATCATCAAAGCAGGCTACGGTTAGATCGCCATATAGGCGTCCTTTTTCTGTCAGCATTGGTGTGAGTGCTATTCGGCCAGGTTTGGGAATGTGTCCTGCCATAGTGTGATCAAGCCATGCACGTGCGCCTGCGCCTTTGATCATATGTTTGGCGAAGTTCGCTAGTTCAATACCAGCAACACCTTCGCGAACGGCTTTAACTTCTTGCGCTACATAATCATGGGATCGATTGCGTTCGAACGTTGGATCCTCCCAAGCATCTTCGGGGTTATCGGCAAACCATAAAGCGTGCTCAAGACCAAATGCTTGGCCCATTCGAGCGCCTTTTGCGATCAGTCGGTCGTAGAGTGGGGTGGTTTGCTGTCGACGGCCTTTGGGTAATGTTTCATTAGGAAACGTCATAACGAATCGACGTTCGTAATTTTCAGTTGATTTAACTGTACCCCAATCAGGTGATGCCCAATTGCCAAACCGCGCTACGTCCATAGCCCAAACATCAATTGATGGCTCCCCATCGATCATCCACTCTGCCATGGTTAAACCAACACCGCCGCCTTGACAAAACCCTGCCATAACACCAACTGCGCACCAATAATTATGCATGCCCGGTACTGGCCCAATCATCGGGTTTCCGTCAGGGCCAAACGTAAAGGGGCCATTGATGGCTTGTCGAATGCCGGCATCCGCTAATGCGGGTATGCGGTCGAATGCCAGTTCCAGGCGGTCGGCGATATTATCTAATTTAGGGTTGAGTAACTCGTGGCCAAAATCCCATGAGGTGCCTTCAACGCTCCATGGAGTGCCTACTTGCTCATAGGTTCCCAGTAGCATTCCGTCTCGTTCTTGTCGAAAGTACAGGTTAGCAGCGTAGTCGATTCCGCAAGGTAGCCTTGAACCAAAATTGGCAACCTCATCGATCGTGTCAGTGAGTAGATAGTGGTGCTCCATCGGTTGTACCGGTAAAGCCATACCTGCCATGTGCCCAACTTCGCGTGCCCATAAGCCCCCGCAGTTAACGATGTGCTCAGCATTAATTACGCCTTTAGGCGTGGTGACATCCCATGTGCCATCGGCGCGCTGTTCAGTTTTGGTGGCTGGCGTGTGAGTGAAATAGCGTGCCCCGTAGTGTTTGGCAGCTTTGGCGAAGGCGTAGGTTGTGCCTGATGGATCAAGGTCACCATCTTGGTCGTCCCATAGTGCAGCGTAATAATGTTTAGGGTCAATCAGGGGGTGACGTTCTGCCACTTCTTGCGGTGATATAAACTCTTGGTCTAAACCCATGTAGCGTGCCTTGGAGCGCTCACGCTTTAAGTAGTCATACCACGTTTTGTTAGATGCTAAGTAAAAGCCTCCGGTTAGGTGTAAACCAACAGAATGCCCGGAGAGTTCTTCGATCTCTTTATATAAATTGATTGTGTAACTTTGTAAGCGAGATATGTTTGGATCCGAGCTGATGGTGTGAATCTGCCCAGCGGCATGCCAGCTAGAACCCGAAGTGAGTTCATCGCGTTCCAGTAGCACAGAGTCTTTCCAGCCAAACTTTGCTAAATGAAACAGTATTGAGCAACCCACCACCCCTCCGCCAATAATCACTACCTTGGCATGGCTTGGCAATGCATCTTTGGTTGCATCTTCTTTTATTATCTCTGGCATGCGTGTTCCTTACCGTTGTAGTGGTGCTTCATGAGAATTTACTAATTTACGCGCTAGTACCAAGCGTCAGGAATTTCTTCTTTGCGTTTAGCCACGTAGCTATCCAGCGCTTCTTTGGTAGCGGGATCAATATTGGGTATTTCGTAGTTATCCAGCATCGAGTTCCATTTTTTGTAAGCGCGCATTCGCATATCCAATTCGCCTTTCTCTTCCCAACTTTCTACGTTTTCACTGTCACTTAATTCCGTATCGTAAAAAGCGGTTTTATAGTGGCGCATGGTATGGGCCGAACCCAAAAAGTGCCCGCCGGGTTCGACTTCCATGTAGGCATCTCGGGCGAGTTGATCGTCACTGAGGTCTAAGCCTTTCATGATTTTTTGATAACTGCCAAGTCGATCTGCATCCATCACTAACTTTTCAAATCCGGTGCATAAACCACCTTCCATCCAACCCGCAGCATGGAGTGTGAAGTTTGATCCAGCCAATACAGTGGAATGCATAGAATCAGCACTTTCGTAAGCTGCTTGAGCGTCTTCAATTTTGGATGCGGTTAAGGATCCTCCGCAACGCAACGGTAAGCCAATGCGACGTGCTAACTGCCCAATGACGTAGTTAGACAGCACAGGCTCGGGCATACCAAATGTTGGGGCACCTGATTTAAGACTCATTGACGATAAGAAATTACCCATGACAAAGGGCGCACCGGGTCGTACCAATTGAACGAACGCGCAACAGATCATGGTTTCAGCCATAGCCTGTGCGATTGCGGCAGCCGTGGTGACCGGACCCATCGCGCCGGTTAAGATAAATGGGGTAACAACCATTGCTTGACCACGGGATGAATAAACTTGTATTGCTTCGCTTACTACACGATCAACTAACAGGGGTGAGTTAGTATTAACATTGGCCATAATAACAACGTTGTTATCCATCGTATCTTTGCCATGAAGGATTTCTGCCATATCAACGCTATCTTGTGCGCGGCTTTTTTCAGTTATCGCACCCAAGTGAGGCTTATCACTTAATGTCATGTGTGCATAGACCATATCAAAGTGACGCTTGGATACGGGTATGTCAGTAGGTTCGGCTATCACCAAACCAGTGTGATGTAAATTCGGATGCATGTAGCTAAGCTTAAGCAGCTTTTCAAAATCGGCAAACGTGGCGTAGCGACGGCCACCTTCTAAGTCACGCACGAACGGTGCACCATAAATAGGTGCAAACACTTGATTGTTGCCGCCAATAACCACTGAGCGTTCCGGGTTACGTGCTAACTGAGTAAATTCGCTTGGGGCTTTAGCGCATTGCTCACGCACCCACTTAGCATCTGCAAAGACCTTGTCGCCCTCTACTTTTACACCGGCTTCTTTCCAAATTCGAATCGACTCTGGGTCGTCTCTAAAGGCGATGCCGACGTTTTCTAGCATCCAATCAACTTGGGCTTCAATTGTGACGAGCTGCTCTTCGTCCAGTGGATCGAAGTGAGGTAGTTTGCGTCGTATGTACGGAGAGGCTTGGGTGCTAACAGCCGAATTAGCATCTGAAGCAGCTCGTTTGGATCTACGTGGTCGTCGACTCATGATGTTGCTTCGTATCTAAGATACGCTGATAATAGCTCTCTTGTTAGCTGTTGGGTAGACGTGCTATTACGCGTTCTACCGGATTTCAATCCGATTTGCGACTTATCGTCTTTACCGTGCATAGAGGCTATAATTGGCGATATGAATAACTTTAAACCTATGCGCGATTTTGGCTTAGAAGTGTTTTTCTCTAAATGGGAATTCACGGCCAAGCACCATATGACGGCGTCAGACTTAGAGAGCATGTCGGTGGATGATTTGCTTGCTCTGTCAACAGAGCCAGAGCAGTCGAATCTAAACGATCTGTGGCTGGGCTATACCGAGACTTGGGGTGCACCAGACTTACGCGAAGCGATCGCGAACACCTATGATCAAATTACTGCTGACGATGTACTTTGCTTGGCAGGCGCTGGTGAAGGTTTGTACATGGTGGCTCGAGTGCTTCTAACGAGTGACGACCACGTTATTGTGCCCACACCCAATTACCAAAGTGCAGAAACAGTTCCGTTATCTGTCTGCTCCGTGACAGGTGTGCCAATGCACTACGATGCCACTTCAAAAGGTGGCTGGCGAATAGATGTAGATGACATCCGCGCAGCCATTCAACCCAATACAAAATTGCTATCGTTAAACTTCCCGCACAACCCTACTGGGATGCTGATGCCTCGAGACGATTTGGATAAACTCATTGCTCTTTGTCGCGAACATGGCATCTATATTCTAAGTGACGAAGTGTATCGTGGAGTCGAAATTGATCCCAATGATCAAATGCCGCAGATCGCTGATGTATACGAACGCGGTTTGTCATTAAATGTAATGTCGAAGGCTTACGGCTTACCTGGTTTACGCATAGGGTGGTTAGCCACCAAGGATAGTGAGCTCTTACAAAAGCTAGAGCGCTACAAACACTATTTATCCATTTGTAACTCAGCACCGTCAGAGCGTTTGGCCGTTATTGCGTTGAAAGCACGCGAGACTATATTCTCGCGCAATCATAAAATACTATCTGAAAATTTGATTTTGCTTGAGGCGCTATTCGAAGATTACGAAGAGCTATTTGAGTGGTCTCGTTCGCTCGGTGGTTGCGTAGCATTTCCAAAATATATCGGCCCTGGTGGTGGCGAGGATTTTTGCCGTTCTTTGGTAGAAGATAGTGGTGTGCTGTTATTGCCGTCATCAATCTACTA
>CALJAA010000153.1 GCA_938028465.1 uncultured Granulosicoccaceae bacterium
AACCCTGCCGTAGTAGCGCCTGAAACCAGTGTGGTTTTAAAGGGTTTGGCACGTGAGGATTTATTCACGGTTGTGCACGAACATTTTTTTACTGACACAGCCAAATATGCTGACGTGTTGTTGCCAGCCACCATGTTTACCGAGCATGACGATCTCTATCAAAGTAGTGGCCATACCTATATGCAAGTGGCAAAAAAACTAATCGATCCACCGAGTGAGTGCCGCAGCAATCATTGGTTACTGTGCGAGCTAGCTAAAAGGCTTGGCTTGGATCACCCTGGCTTTGGCATGAGTGAATGGGAGATCATGGATCACACGCTGCAGAGCTCGGGGTTTCCGAGTGCTGAGGCTGTTTATCAAAAAGGTCATCTTGACTGTTCGCCAGCGTTTGAAGATTCCCAATACCTTAATGGTTTTGACACGCACGACAAACGCTTTCATTTCAAGCCCGATTGGGCATCCTTAGGTCCATCTTCTGACGGTATGCCATCTTTACCTGATCATTGGCCATGCACCGATGTGGCAACTGACACACACCCCTATCGTTTGGTTGCAGCGCCAGCTCGACAGTTTTTAAATACGACATTCACTGAAACAGCGTCAGCCCGAAAAATGGAAAACCGCCCGCACCTTAGGATTCATCCTGACGATATTGCGAACCTGTCGCTATCCGACGGTGAACTTGTTCGCTTGGGTAATGACCAAGGAGAGATAAAGGTGCATACATTGGCGTTTGAAGGTATTCAACCTGGCACCGTTGTGGTTGAAGGCTTGTGGCGCAACAGTGACTTTGAGGGCGGGTTAGGTATCAACACTCTAGTTAGTGCTGAACCCGGTAAGCCTAACGGCGGTGCGGTTTTTCACGACACAGCCATTTGGATTAAATCGGTTTAGAAGGCGAGCAAAATGCAAATTAAAATACTAGCGGCGGTCATTCTCTTTTTCGCAAATGTGCAGCTTGCATTGAGTGCCGAGCCCATTTCCAAATCGCGCTGGACTGGTGTTGCGATTGGTGGGCACGATGCAGCTGCCTATCACGATCTTGAGCGTGGGAGTGATCCACAACAAAAAGCGGTTAAAGGTAAAAAGGCATTTATTGTCGAACACAAAGGCGCTAAGTGGCGTTTCATGTCAAAAGCGAGCAGCGAGAAATTTGCTGCCGACCCTGAGCGTTATTCACCTGCTTACAACGGCCATTGCGCTAACGCGCTGAGCTTAGGCGAAGGCTTAATCCAAACTAACGGTAAAACTTGGGAAATATTTGAAGATCAGCTTTATCTTTTCTATGCGCCGCGTGGTCGAGTTCGTTGGAGTGATGGTAACTGGAAAACGTATAAAGTTGCTGCAGATGAGGCTTGGCAAGAGCTCGGTGCAAATCAGTAGTTTAAGCGTATAAACAGATACGGCCACTGTGGTTTGCAAAGGTATTGTTTCGATTTATTAGTGGGCACAGCGCTAGGTATTGTTGCGTGGTTTCTAACCAGCGATGTAGTCTGGATTATGGGAGCGGTATTACTGATTTCAGTGGTGCCGATTACGATTTTCTTCATCAAACCTATTAATGATCAACTCTTGGATGATTCCAAAGCGTTGTCGCATGCTGAGGTAGAAAGCCTTCTACATGATTGGAATCCACGTCACTGGGTGCGTACTATCGTCAGTGGAATGGCATTCGTTTTCTATTTGTACGGCATGTCGAACTGATTGCTTAACTATTTAGTACATCATTAAGTGCATCACCGACTGCGTTAAACATCTCATCAATTTGATCGTCATTGATAATCATCGGTGGGCAAAAGGCCACACCATCGCCTGGTACGGCCCTCAGCATTACGCCCCGTTTAAGTGCTGCGGCAACGACCCGCACGGCAAGCTTGTCACTAACCGGGTATTGTTCTTTAGTGGCTTTGTCTTTGACCAGTTCGATTGCACCGATTAAACCTACGCTACGGGCATCACCGACTAGAGGATGGTTAGACATGGCTTGTATGCGTTCAGCAAAGTGTGGCGCACGCGCTTGTACTTGGCCAACAATATCTCGTTCTTGGTAGATGTTGATAGTTTCTAATGCGACTGCAGCCGCAACTGGGTGCCCACCATAAGTATTGCCGGTACCAAATAAGCCTAACTTATCGCTGTGCGTCACAAACGCTTCATAGAGCTTGCTTGATACCATGACGGCACCTATCGGTTGATAGGCTGACGAAAGTTGCTTTGCGCAGGTGATTAAATCAGGCTGTAAGCCGTAGGTTTCTGAACCCCACCAATTACCCGTGCGGCCGAAGCCACAGATGACTTCATCCGCGACCAAGAGAATGTCGTATTTGGTCAGCACAGCTTGGATTTTTTCGAAATAAGTATCAGGTGGTAGTAGCACGCCGCCTGCACCCATAACGGGTTCTGCAATGAAGGCTGCGATGGTGTCAGGGCCGGCTTCAATGATTTGTTGCTCAAGCTCTTCAGCTAAGCGCGTGGCGAATTCAGCTTCTGTTTCGCCTTCTTGTGCGTAACGATAGGCGTGCGGTGTGCCTGTGTGTATAACCGGTATCGCGGGTAGATCAAAGCCATCTTGTGCATAAGGCAAGCCGGTTAGACTGCCTGCAGCAACGGTTACACCGTGGTAGCCGCGTTTGCGAGCGATCAACGTTTTCTTGTTAGGTTTGCCAATCGCGTTGTGGTAGTACCACACCATTTTGATTGCCGTATCAACTGCCTCAGAGCCGGAATTAACTAAATAGGCTTTGCTGATGTTATCTGGCGAGCACTGTACTAGCTTCTCGCTGAGCTCAATTGCCGGAGGTGTTGAGCGATGCGTAAACATATGCGAATACGGCAAAGCATTGAGCTGTTTAGTTGCAGCATCAATCAAACGCTGTTCGCTATAGCCAAGCCCTGCACACCATAAGCCAGACATCCCTTCAATTAAACGGTTGCCGTCGGTGTCCCATACATGCACACCTTCAGCACGTTCAATAATCAACGGCCCGTTTTCTTGATGGGCAGACAAATTAGTAAAATGATGTAGCGCGTATTGCTTATCGCGTTCGTGTAGTGAGTTTGTCATGCGATACCTGCAGGGTTTAAATTAACGTTATCAAAGAACCATCTGCATGATACTCGAGATGGGATACCGTGTTGTAGTCAATCATATAGGTAGAATCGCCTTCCACCAGCATGGTTGTTACTGAGCTGTTGCGGGTGTTCCACACTGATTTCATTGTGTGGGTAAAGCTTTTGCCTAGCACTTGCTTGAGCACGGTGGCAATAACGCCGCCTGAGGTAAACAGCGCGATGCTATCGTGACCGCTACTGCATGCCGCCTGTATCGCTTCCATTCCGTTTTGCTCAAAGGTTTGAAAACTCTCGTAACCCTCTACTGCTTGAGGGCCGGCATCACGCCAACGCTCCATCGTAGCGTGATAATCATCGAAGGTTAGGCCCAAGGGGTCGTCACTTTTTTTGCCCATAGCGAATAGATCATCAATATGGGTATGGTTGTACTCATTGAGCTTATCGAGTGTTTGTATCTGAAGGTCGAGCTTGCTCGCTTCAAGCACCAATTGTGCAGTGTGTTGCTGGCGTTTTAAGGTGCCAGCAAAGGCGGCTGAAGGTTTGATATTTAAGCGCTGCCAATGTTCGCCTAGTAAGGTTGATTGCTTTTGCCCAAGTACGGACAGGCGATCGTAGTCATCGGTGCCAGCAGAGGCTTGGCCATGGCGAATCAGGTAAACAGTGGTCATTTGCGCAACACATAAATCAAAGGTCCATGGTTACGCATTTAGACGCTGTGCGCAATGCTCAGAGATGTTTTTTGATGGGTATTTTTGTGAAGCTGGGCTGGCAGGCGTAAAAAACTAGCCGAGCAGCGTGGTGCGCTCGGCTATGATCTAATTTTATACTGACAGCAAGGCTTACTTAAGTAAGCCTTGCTTTTCAAGCATTTCTGGGTTGAGTCCGTCGAACGTTGGCGCTAGCGGCTTGGCACGATAAGCTATGGCGTTACAGCTGCCAGTGCGGATGTATTCCAGTGCTGATGAGAATAGCGCTTCAGTAGGCGTACCTAGTGTGTCGTTTAGGTTGTCGTTCGCGGGGCAGTCTGCGCTGATGCCTTCGTAATAGTCGCCTACACCGGCCGAATTGACAAACGATACTCGAAGCGCCTGCATTACCTTACCGCATCGTTCGTCACCGTTAGTGCCATAAGGCTTACCACAGCTTGTGCCACCTACAGTGATGACATCTACGAATGGACGTAGGCCGTTAATCACCATCTCTGAGGCAGAGCAAGTCTCTTCGGTTGCGAGTACAAATACACGGCTCAAATTCAAAGCGTTGGTTTGAGTTGGGTGTACGTAGTTAACATTGTTGGCAGCGTATTTGGTGTTATATTGAAACCGAGCAAATATTTCGTCTCGTACAATATTGCCACCGATTTGGGCTGCAAGCTTGCCAGCAACACTAATACGACCACCCCCGTTGTAACGAAGATCCAGTACGAGTTCGTTGATGTTTTGGCTAGCCAGCTCGTCAATCGCTGAATCTAATTCTGCGTTCGAGGTTTCAAGAAAGCTTAAAAAGTGTAGGTAACCGACTCGCTGATTACCTTGCTGGATTACATCTGTCTTTAATACCGTTTGAAGATTAAAAGTAGTTTTGGTAACGGTGACATTAAACGGCGCATTAGCGCCACGTTGAATAGTTAGTGTTGGTGAGGTGATTTCATCACCTGTACCAAAAAATTCATCAACCTGTTCGCTGGTGATCACGTCTAGGGTAACACCGTTTATCGCTCGCAAAAAGTCACCCCGCCGAACATCATGTTGAGCAATGGGCGAGCCTGGGTTGATTAATTTAAACTGTACGTCAGTTTCGGATGTGCGAGCTAATCGCCAGCCAAAACCGAACAGTTTACCTTCGTCAAAAAATGCGGCCGATTGTTGCGCATCGCCGATATAACTGAAACGATCAAACGGTTGAACACGCAAATCTGTAATTAGAGTTTCAATGTCCGCGTAGTCATTGAGATTGACATTAGGCACTTGATCACTGAAGAGGTAGTAATCGTTCATGTTGTTATTAACCCATGTTCGCATCTCGGGTAATTCGCAACTACCGCCACCACTGGCCGGACTGCTGCCGGCGCCATTGCCTTTCTCACTATCGTAACTGCCACAACTTGCTAACAGCAGTGCGCCTGCAGTGATCACCGACAGTTTCGGCAGTATGCGAGTGTATGTAGAAACTAAAGATGATTGCATTGGGTCGAGCCTATTGACGCTATTACCTTTACGCTAGCGGCGACCCCGGTAACGGCTGAGCTTTTGTTGCAGACATTAGTGGTTTTGGATCCGCCTCCTTACACAATCCGTGACCGCTTTCACATATTTGTACTCACTTTTGTACTCGCTGAGTCGTAGGCCTGTGTGCTGGAGGAGGCGCAAGCAGGTGTATCTATTTGCGCTTGCTCATGGCCAGGTTGGCGATCAGTGATAGCAAGGTCGCGCCAAGCAAGGCTGCCACCACCGTAGCAAACAAATCGTTACCCATATTGATGTCGGCGTAATCTCGAATCAATAGGCCTGCAAACGATCCCACTACGCCAGATATGATGCTGGCTTGAAGCGGTAATGCGCTGCGAGCTACCCATTTTTTCATTAGTAGCCCGCAAAGGCCACCTAGTATCACCAGCATCGCTGGAAAGATCATGCGCATTGGAATCTCTAGTTTTTGAGTAGAATATGTTGCTTAGGTTAGGTCGATGTAGTGACTAACGCAACAACATCGTTAAACAGCGGTTGAACGAGTGGGAGGCAATAATGACCTTAGATTTAGACACGCTGTCTGAGGAGGTTCTCGCAGCAGCAGCACTGCCCATGCCATTCGGGCGGTTTAAGGGTACGCCGCTACTGGATTTGCCAGAACCCTACGTCGTATGGTTTAAGCAGCAGGGCTATCCCAGCGGGCACCTAGGGCGGCAAATGGCGCTGATTTACGAAATTAAGGCTAATGGGCTGGAGAAACTACTCCGGCCGGTGCTGGCAGCGCGTGAGCAACAGGCATCCAGCGACGAGAGCTCTGAAGCTGACCCTCCCGCTACTGCCTCAGATGAATGACACTTTTTTCCAATATGTCTGTCTATATGTCCCTTATATGCTTGACCAAGAGGGCTAGCCTCGTTACCCTCAGGTCATGATCTCTCAACTACTGTCACTGCTGCTTATTAACCCGACCTCTCAATAGGGCGTCGGGAGCTGTGCCAGCATCTTTTGCTAAGTTAAGTTTTTTATTTGTTTTGATATCAATAAACCAATTAATCAATTGACTTGTATCAGATAACTAATTGCCAAAACACTTGGCGAATCATTTCAAAGAGAGTTATGCCACCAACCTTGTTTTACATTACTGCCACTATTGCAGGCAACATCGCTCACACGAGTGAAGCCATTGTTCAATGGGTTAGTAATGTACGGGTATTGTTTGTAACTCAGGTATCACCGTTATGAAAATCGATCCATCCACTAAGTATTTGCCGTATCCGCCAGTTGGTTTGCAAGACCGAACATGGCCATCAAAAACGATTACTAAAGCGCCGATTTGGTGCAGCGTTGATTTACGTGATGGCAACCAAGCGTTGATCGAACCGATGGGTAGTGAGCGTAAGCTTCGCTTGTTTAAATTATTGGTAGCTTGTGGGTTTAAACAAATTGAAGTTGGCTTTCCAGCTGCATCGCAAACCGATTTTGATTTTGTTCGCACGCTAATAGAAGAAAATCTAGTGCCAGAAGATGTGACTTTGCAGGTGCTTACTCAGTGCAGGCGGCCATTGATCGAGCGAACCTTTGAAGCTATGCAGGGTGCGCACAGCGGAATACTGCATTTATATAACTCAACTTCTGAGCTCCAACGCCGAGTGGTGTTTGGTTTAGATAAGGCCGGTGTTAAAAAGATCGCCACTGATGGTGCTGAAATAGTGGCAGAACTCGCAGCCAAACAAACCGATACTCATTGGCAATTTGAATATTCACCTGAAAGCTTTACTGGCACTGAGCTCGACTATGCGGTAGAGGTGTGTGATGCCGTAACAGATATCTGGCAGCCTATTCCTGAAAACCCCACGATCATCAATGTGCCTGCCACAGTTGAAATGTCTACGCCTAATATTCATGCTGATCAAATTGAATGGTTTTCAAGGCATGTTAAAAATCGCGATAGCGTGTGTTTGAGTTTGCACCCACACAATGACCGTGGTTGTGCAGTTGCTGCTACCGAATTAGGTTTGCTTGCAGGAGCTGATCGTGTGGAAGGCACATTGTTTGGTAATGGTGAGCGCACGGGTAACGTTGATATCGTTACACTAGCGTTAAACCTATTTAGTCAAGGTGTTGATTCCAAGTTAGATTTTTCAGACATTTACGACGTGATGCGTACTGTTGAGTACTGTAATCAACTGCCAGTGCATCCACGCCATCCTTACGCCGGTGAATTGGTATTCACAGCATTTTCTGGCTCTCATCAAGATGCGATAAAAAAGGGTTTTGCTGCGATGCGCGAGAGCAATTCACCCATTTGGGAAGTGCCTTATCTGCCAATCGACCCTGCTGATGTAGGCCGTACCTATGAAGCCGTTATTCGTGTTAACAGTCAATCTGGGAAAGGCGGCGTGGCATTTATTATGGAGCAGGATCACGGCTTGGAACTACCACGCCGACTGCAAATCGAATTTAGCAAGATTGTTCAAGGCATCAGTGAGGATACGGGAGCTGAAGTTAATTCTGATTCTATCTATGCTGCGTTTAATGATTCGTTTCTTGATGCAACATCTCCGTTGGCGTTTATACGCCATGCCAGTGTTGAGGTAGAAGGTGCTGAAGATATGCGTCTGCTCACTGCTAATGTTAACTTTAATAGCAATGAAATGGAGATACAGGGGCAGGGTAATGGGCCAATCGATGCTTTTGTTTCTGCGCTGAAAAACGCTTACGGCATTGATATGAGAATTGTTGATTACCATCAACACGCCACGGGCAGTGGAGCGGACGCCCAATCGGCGTGTTACGTCGAAATTCAGTTGGGCAAAGGCGAAACACGTTTTGGTGCAGCCTTGCATAGCAATATTGTTGTCGCGTCGTTGATGGCCTTATGCAGTGCGTTTAACCGTGCGGCGGCGGATCAGCTAATTGATCCTAAGCAGGCATAAGCAAACTCAGCTCGTCACTAAAAAAATATAATAAAGGGTTGGATACATTGGATAAAAAATTAGATAAAGCCGCTCTCGATTATCATCGATATCCAGTACCAGGCAAGCTGGAGATCAGTGCAACCAAAAATATGGTTAACCAGCGCGAT
>CALJAA010000154.1 GCA_938028465.1 uncultured Granulosicoccaceae bacterium
GCATCGTCAATGTCTCGCAGTGTAAAAACACCTTCGAGATCGATACCTTCCATGTCTGGAATGTGGGCACTGGACCCGGTGGCCAGTATTAATTTTTCGTATCGAGTTCTGGTACCAGAAGCATCAATCACAACCTTGTTCTCGCGATCAATTGTCGTGACACGTAAACCGTAGCGTTCGTCTAAAACGGAACCGAACGGACGCCGGTACCGTTGAGCGAGAGCTTCAAACTTGATATCGCCAATGAGCCATGAAGAAAGCTTCACCCGGTCGTATGGCAAATGGTTCTCTTCACCGTAAATCACCACCGGAATCGTACGATCTCGCTTGAGAATCTCCTCAAGCGCCCGCATACCAACTGGACCGTTCCCAACGATCACAACGGGTTCGTCTAACTGAAACTTGCTGACAGGCCTAGTCGTGCCAGCATAGGTTTGCTTCAAGTTAGTTTTTGATAAAGTTGTTGTAGACAAATGCAATGCCTGCAGAGGTTACTCAATAACAATGATGCGCAGGCTATCAAACAACTTAATTTTCGCATTGCGCTCATTTTTCAGCAGGCCAGTGCGTTATTTTCACAGGTTTCCAAACATGTTGCGAAAGAACGGATGGCTAACAATCTTCGTGCAGCAATGAACAGCAAACTTGCATGTAACACCGTTAATAAAAACAACTGATACAGGACAACTGTTTCATAGAGGTGTCTGGGCAAAACTAAATGCTTTTTATGATGTGCGGGAATAGCAAGTCGACTTATCGTGTTTTCAAACGATATCTAGGACAAACGGGTTAACACCAACGCACACCAAAACCGGTACTTCCTACCGATTCAAAATTGATGCATGCTTCTCACAACGAATGAAACTTGGGTTTAAACACACACTTTAATAAAGCAATCTTGAAATAGGTTACATATCTTTACACCGTAAGCCTACAGGTGCCGATGGGTTATGTATGTAACGACGTTATCCACCGATAACAACAGTAGGCATAAAGTCAGATGTAACCAAGGACCGAGCAATGATTTATCGTCCCGAAACCAAATATAACTTTACCTGCCGACATATTCTGGAATTTCTCCGATCGGAACTGGCCATGGACGGCTTTGTTTTGTACCACAAGGAAATGGACACTGGTTTTGTAGAATTCATATCCGGAAACTTTCCCGGTGTAAAAGAAGGAATGGACAACGAAAGCCTTAGCACCATTTCAAATGCAGTTGCTGGTGGGCATTTTGCACCCATTGTTTCGGATGTAACTCAAACAGCCTATCAAGAGCTCCAAGTATTCCAGAATTTCAATCCAACCTCTATCGTTGCCCTACCTATTACAAGCAGCAACGCGTTGACCAGCACCTTGCTGTGTGGAATTTCCACAAGCAAGCCTGATAACGATCTAATAAACCGGCAAGCTCTGCTGGAATTTTGTGCACACCAGGTTGCAAACGCGATAAGCGATTTATCAAGTAACTTAAATACTATTAACGAGATTGAATCTCTGACTGAACAAGCATTTCGCGATTCCATGACTGGATTACTAAACCGAAATGGCTGGGAAGCAGCAGTAGAAGCAACAATGCGTAACGGATTCGGCGATAATCGGAGCGTAAGTGTGTTCGTGGTCGATGTTGATGGACTGAAACAACTCAATGATACGCAAGGCCATGCTGCTGGAGACGAAGCAATTCGTAAGGTTGCTATTGTGTTGCAACAGTTCTTCGCACCTCAGGGCATCGCACCATTCGCAGATGATGAACCATTTGTTGCAAGAACTGGCGGTGACGAATTCATCGGGCTGCAATTCGGGTGCGACGATGAAGAAGCTCAAATGCTCATAGCGTCGATAAACAAAGCACTATCGACTACCGGTATTGCCGTTTCAATTGGAGCGGCATGCTGTCGCAGCATCAGGAAACTGCCAAAGGCAATTCTAAACGCTGACGAAGTAATGTACGAACAAAAGAAGAAAGCGAAATTCAAGCACCCTACCCAACTGTACACAATAAAAGCTGCCAGTTAGTCGATCGCAAAAGTATTATTCAATCGTTACACCACCAACCTATCGAGTGAATTACTGACTCATCCTATTCCCGCCCGATCTTGCTCCACAGCGGCTTAGACCCTCTGGAATCAAGCTTTCGGCTCTAAGCCTTAGAAAAACCGTCACCAATCATATGATCTACAGCTAGGTTTTTATCTATTTCTTGTGATACAGTTATTTCAGTAATTACTGAAATTACCGAAATATAAGAAATGAATGATCTACACCCGTCAATTCAGAACTTTATTCTCCATTTCGGCGAAATGGGCGGTAATTGGGGCATTAACCGAACGGTAGGGCAGATATATGCCTTGTTGTATTTGTCCGAAGAGCCTCTTAACGCTGAGCAGATTACCGAATCACTAGGCGTATCTCGCTCTAATGTAAGTATGGGGCTAAAAGAATTACAGGCTTGGCGATTGGTTCGCTCAAACCATGTAATCGGTGATCGCCGTGATTACTTTTCTACACCAGAAGACATCATGGATATCGCGTTGACACTACTCGAAGAGCGTCGGAAGCGGGAGCTCGATCCAACACTTACTCTCTTGCGTCAAACGCTCATGGATAAACCCACATCCGCAACTGAAAAGCATGCACATTCCCGTATGAAGGAAATGTGCGGTTTAATGGAACAGGTGTCGGATTGGTCTAACGAGCTGCAAAGAATCAGTAGAAGTGATCTAGAAATGCTACTAAAGCTGGGAAGCCGCATACCTCGTTTACTCGACATGAAAGATAAGCTCAGTATCGTGAGTAAGAAAAAAAACAAGGGTAGTACTTAATAGGCCAACGTTTGGCGTTGTGAGAAGTAGTTGGAGATCATCATGATGGATGCACTCGTATTAGCTCGTATTCAATTTGCAGCTAATATCTCATTCCATATTCTTTTCCCCACCATTACCATCGCGTTGGTGTGGATTCTTCTTTTTTTTAAGATTCGATTTCATATCTCGGGTGAGCCTTCTTGGATGGCGGCCTATCGGTTTTGGGTCAAGGTTTTTGCGCTTTCATTCGCCCTTGGCGTTGTTAGCGGCATCACTATGTCGTTTCAGTTTGGTACTAATTGGCCGGGTTTTATGGAGACCGTGGGGAACGTTGCAGGCCCGCTTTTAGCCTATGAGGTGCTCACCGCCTTCTTTTTAGAAGCAACGTTTTTAGGTGTGATGCTGTTTGGCACATCTCGGGTACCACCGTGGGTACACACGCTTGCAACCGCTCTAGTAGCGTTTGGTACAAGCATGTCAGCTTTTTGGATCATCGCATTAAACTCATGGATGCATACGCCGCAAGGCTTTGAGATGATCGATGGAGTGGCTTATGTCACTAGTTGGAAGGAGGTTATCTTTAACCCATCTATGCCATACCGATTAACCCATATGATGATCGCCTCAGGTTTAACAGCATCGTTTTTAGTCGCTGGTTTGTCGGCGTATCGAGTATTGCGAAACGACAAATCACTGGGTGTGAGACGCGCGTTAAAAACAGGTGTTTATAGCGCGGCTATTCTTATTCCGATCCAGATCTGGGTGGGGGATCTACATGGGCTTAACACGCTCGAACATCAACCGGCGAAGATAGCGGCCATGGAGGCAGTTTGGGAAACTGAAAAAGGTGCTCCATTGGTGCTATTTGCAATCCCGGATGAGCAGACTCGCAGTAATCGCTATGAAGTGTCTGTGCCCAAGTTAGCAAGCTTAATACTCACACATGAGCTAGACGGCGAATTGCGCGGCATTAATAGTTTTGGAGAAAACCGACCAAGGGTTGCGCCGCTTTTTTACGGTTTTAGGATAATGGTAGGCACAGGCATGTTAATGCTATTGGTTGCAACGATTTCTGCATTTAAGTTGTTACGTAATAAGCCGTTGCCACCGTCTCTATTACGGGTGTTAGTGTTAATGACGTTCTCAGGCTGGGTTGCGACCTTAGCGGGGTGGTATGTAACAGAAATTGGAAGGCAACCATGGCTTGTGCAGGGTGTATTGTCGACGGCTAGTGCGGTTGGGTCGGCGCCGGCGAGTAGTGTGGCTGGGTCGCTTGCCATGTATTTAAGCTTGTATGTGTTTCTTTTGTTTTCCTATATTGCTACCTTGTTTTATATGGCGAAAACAGCCGCCAATCCAAAACATAAAAACAGCGGCCAAACACCTTATTCACCCATTCCAAATACGGTTCCTACTATGTTGGGTGAACCATCTTGAATTGGGTTAGTAACGACATGCTGCCGGTTGTTTTTCTTGGCCTAATGGGCGTGGCCATGTTGCTATACGCAATACTGGATGGCTACGATTTAGGCATCGGTATTTTGATGATGGGTGAATCAGAACCCAATCGTGATCGCATGATCGCGGCTATTGGGCCATTTTGGGATGCCAATGAAACTTGGCTAGTGTTGGGTGTAGGTGTTTTACTCGTAGCGTTCCCTTCGGCGCATGGTTTGATTTTATCAACGCTATATTTACCCGTATCTATCATGCTTGCGGGTCTAATCCTGCGAGGGGTGTCGTTTGATTTTAGAGCCAAGGTAGGGGCTAAACATAAAAATCTATGGGATAGATTGTTTTCGCTTGGGTCTATCATGGCGACGTTATCGCAAGGCTATATGCTAGGTCAATACATCGTTGGATTTGATAGCGGTTTTTACGCAACGCTGTTTTCATGGGCTAGCGCATTTTGTGTCAGCTTCGCCTATGTCATGATTGGTGCGTGTTGGTTAGTGTTGAAAACATCTGACGATCTGCAAGCCAGTGCAGTACGCTGGGCACGCATAGCGTTAGTTGTAACGGCTATTGGACTAGTACTTGTATCTGTTATCAATCCGCTAGCCAGCGATGCAATATATTCAAAGTGGCTATCGTGGCCTCAAATAGGTTTGCTGGCACCGTTGCCTCTCACCACGATGATATTGATATCGGTGATGTACCGTCACCTGAGGGTCATGCCATATGAAAACGATCGGCTAAGCTGGTTACCCTTTGTGCTTTGCATCGGAATTTATGTGCTTGCATTCGCCGGGCTGGCCTACAGCTTTTATCCCTTTATTATTCCGCAACAAATGACGGTATGGGATGCTGCGGCTGCACCAGAGTCATTGCGAGTAGTGTTGTTGGGCTGCGCCGTAGTGCTGCCAGCCATTTTCTTCTATACCGCGTTGTCCTATTGGATCTTTAGAGGGAAATCGACTGCGTTGAGTTACGAGTGATTGCGTAATGCTATACGGCCTGCCATTTCTTAGATTTACCTGCCTTGTAAATCGCATCTATCACTTTTTGATTAAGTGCAGACTCTTCGAGTGAAAACAGCGGCTGCTTTTTACCAGAGGCTGCCCTTGCGAAGGCTTCTATTTGCAATTGATACTGATTAACACCGGTATATCGAAATACTTTAGTCTCGGTATGGCCAGCATTATGTACGCGCACTTCATCGCCTTCATATAGATTGGAATTAAACGGTGCGGTTAGCTCGATAAAACCTTTGTCGCCATGAAACACCATACTTTGTCGATTGCCTAATTGGGTGGATACGTAAAAGGTCATTTTAAACCCCGGGAAATCAGCCTGGACATTGGCGTAGCGATCAATTCTTAGTTTAGGATCGTAATCTACTAGGGCTTGCACACTGCTAGGTTCTAAACCGGTTGCAAAACGCGCAGCGACAGTAGGGTAAACACCGATGTCAGGTAGAGCGCCACCGCCCAACTCGGGACGGTTACGCATATTCTTTGAGTCGGTATTAAAGTAGGTGAACGACGCATCAATATGCCGCAGGGTGCCGATGGCTCCTTTGGCTAATAGGCTGCGTACTTTGATCCATTGTGGGTGATAAGTGATCATAAAAGCCTCGGATACAATCACCTTGTTTTTATTGCGAGCGTTGATGATCTTTTTGATATCCATTGCTCTGAGCGAAATTGGCTTTTCGCATAACACGTGCTTACCCGCGTTTGCGGCCTTTATTGCCCATTCCACATGATGTGACGTGGGTAGCGGGATGTAGACGGCATCGATCTCGTCTGATTCGAGCATCTCTTCGTATGAACCAAACGCAAGGGGTGCGCCTGTTTCGGTTGCGAGCTTTTTAGCAGCAGCTAGCTTTCTGGATGAGATGGCGACTAGGCTTGCATTATTGGCGCGTTGGATGGCAGGAATTAGGTGTTCTCTGCCGATCTTAGCGGTGGATAAGATGCCAAACTTAAGCATTTGCGTTCTCTTGATCGATAATGGATAAAATAATTGTAGCTGATTGTACGCCTTAGCTAACTACAGGTCATTTAAATTGAAATGTAGCATCGTTCATCAGTTAAAATCTACCCGAATGATTGCTAGGTTAAAACTGTGGGCAGGCCAGCTTAAACGCGACATCGTGGCGGTGTATTTTTCTGCTCGAGACAAAAGAACGCCTGCAATTGCAAAAGTGTTGTCACTTTTGGTTGCCGCCTATGCCTTGTCTCCGATTGATTTGATCCCAGATTTTATTCCCATCATCGGGTATTTAGATGATTTAGTGATCGTGCCGCTGGGCTTGATGTTGGTGCTTCGAATGATACCAGCGGTAGTATTGCAAGATTCGCGTGTTAAGGCAGTAGCGACTCTAGCGCGGCCCAAAAGTTATGTGGCGGCTGTAGCGGTAGTGAGCATTTGGTTATTTTGTATCGCACTGTTTTTATCTCTTTGGTAAGCAACGTACAATTTAAGTAATTAGTTAAATAAAACTGAGCAAAATTAAGATGAATACATCAAGCGATGATCAGGTAGAGCTAACCCAAAACTGGGCTGAAGAACACTTGATTTCTAACGATGAAGAATCCCCGTTATTCGAGATTTACGAGGATGTCGACAACCAAAAATCAAAATTTGGTGTTGAAGCGGTTATTTATTCAGCAGCCTTATCTAATAATCTATTGGTATCACTGATAGATGGGGTTGCAGCGCCTGCTAAGTTTAAATACGCTGACTTAATGAAATCGGTTAGCGAAGTATCATCTAATGAGCTGTGTTATTGGGTTCGAATCAATGAACCCGATAATTGTTTGGCAGTTATAGAGGAGGTGTGGGAGCACACTTGGGATGAGGATTACTCACAGGACTACCAACTGGAAGAGCTGGAGCGAGGCCCGGCTGCTGAAGGTGGGTGTTCGTATTTATGTTTATTGCCTGCTAGTAAAGCGTGGGTTTTGGTCCATGAGCTAAACCCGGGTAATAACTTTACGATAAGTGTTCATGCAAATGAGGGTTTTCGGGATCAAGTACTTGCTTTGTTAAATGTTGAAGAAGCCAACGATGTGCGCAATAGCTGATTAGGTGCAGAAACTTAGACTTAAGCTTATGGATGGTGTTAGTCGTGACTGAATCCGATCTCGACACCGCGCAAGTTATACGGCTACTCATAAGTTGTAAGTACGGATAAAAGGTAACTTTTTGCGCGCTGAAAGCCTATTTCAGATGTTCCCTGGTTTGTAAGAGGCGCTGGCCAAATTCCTCTACCTGCATCTAGGGCAAAACAACGGTGACAGGAAGCTATTATGACGACCAATCTCCTTCTAGCACCCAAGCTACAGCCTGGGGATCTCGTTCGTTTGGTATCCCCGGCAAGCTATCCTGATCAACCGCATATCGATAATTACATAGAAACATTAGAAAGCTGGGGACTACGCTGCGACGTCGGTGATAGTGTATTAGGAAAACACGGTTATATGGCCGGCACGGACGCTGAACGGCTTGATGATCTGAATAAAGCGTTTCGCGACCCAGAAGTGCGCGCGGTCATTGCTACACGGGGCGGCGCTGGCGCTTATCGCATTGCTGATGACATAGACTTCGAAGCTGTGCGATCCGATCCAAAGCTGCTTGTCGGCTTTAGTGATATTACCTTTCTGCATCTATCACTGCTTACTCACGGCCACGTGGGCGGTATCCACGGATGCCTTAACGGCGATATTACACAGAGTTCAACAAGGCAGCTTTTGATGACCACGAACCCGATCACGCTAGTGCGCAATTCGGCAGCAATATCTGCAGCAGTGAATATAGAGGGACACGCAACAGGGCCAATTGTCGGAGGTAATCTTCAATCGGTATCCACCTCTGTAGGTGTTCGCATGCCGTCAATGGTTGGGGCCATTTTATTTCTGGAATATCACCGAAAGGGTTTGGGAACGGTCGATCGATACTTAACACAGTTGATGCGCTCGGGCGCGCTCGATGGGATTGCAGGTGTGGCACTGGGTTCGTTTGAATGCGGCCGAGACTTCAGCGATCGGGGATGGACCATCGCCGATGTGCTCCATGATCGTCTTGGATCGTTGAATGTTCCGGTTCTTGGTGGTCTCAATTCCGGCCATGACTTGCTAGATCAACACGGTAATTCTAATTTTAGCGCTATTCCTCTGGGCTCTGTGGCTACTCTCGATACCAACGAAGGGACCATAACCATAGAGCCTGTTGTTAAGTAGCCATAACAGAATGATCGGTTGCAATCACTCTTGTGCTTCGATTCTCGAAGTTCTCAGCTTGGTAGGCCTATCTTCATGGCCTAGTTGTCGATGTGAAGAATATTCCTTGCGTGGTCTTAACTAGACGTTGATCTTCTTAGACGCCGGGTCAACATCATCATAAACAGCCCACACCAAGCGATTGACCCTCCACCTGATTCGGAAGTTTCATTAGCTGCTCCGAGATCAGGCTCTGCCGATTCACCGACTGGCATAGCACTGGGGTTTTCTGCACCTGGCGTAACATTCTGCTCAGGTACCACTACGATTTCTTCAGTTACTTCAACGACCGGTAATTCAAACTCCATAGCTCGAACCAATACAATCCA
Source organism: uncultured Granulosicoccaceae bacterium (assembly GCA_938028465.1). Taxonomy (GTDB): domain Bacteria; phylum Pseudomonadota; class Gammaproteobacteria; order Granulosicoccales; family Granulosicoccaceae; genus Granulosicoccus. The sequence continues at coordinate 8,863 of CALJAA010000154.1, forward strand.
ATCTTCTGCTATCTCATTAGGCGCTTCGCCAAGCGTGATCATTGAGCCTTCTACTTCGCGCTCTGTTCCAACGGCTCCACCATTACGAGGGTCGTACCAGTTAACTACGTAAGTGCCTGCATTAACCGCGAGCTCGCGCCCGGCTTCTCCATTCTCTAAATAAACGGCATACACGTCGCCTGCCTTTGAGAACACCTGATCGTTAGTTAGCTTTCCGCTTAGCGCATCATCGTTTGGCTCCATCTGCCAGAACGGCAAATGGGCTTCCATAAACTCACGGCCGATACGTGTAAATCTGTACATGGCTTCACGTGTGCGGAAATCTTCGACGCTAGTATCACCTCCGAGTGGTAGCAAATGCCCACCACCAAAGTACCATTCAATATTACCGCCACTGAAATACACAGGGTAGAGCACTGATTTACGCATTTCATCAGTATTGTCCGGCGTTAACCCGATATTGCCCGGGCCAATTTCGTCCATATCTATAACCCATGGCCAGCCGGCCTCGGCTGACTGCGAGCGCCATGACTCAGTGAACTCATTTGATTTTTCACTGGAGAATTGAATTGACGTGATATCAAACTCAGATAGGCCAAGTAGGTCAGTGTAGGTTCGATGGGGAATATCTTTAAAGCTATGCACACCGATAGGGTGCTCAGCCCAATCCAGCTTTCGAATATAGCGAGCAAACGCTATGTGATTCTCGGTGCCGTGGCGGCTCTCTTCACTGAGATTCCATTTGACGCCATTAAGGTAACTAAAGCGCGCGATCAGTTCTCTGTAAAACAATTTTCGTTGCGGGCCAAGCTCGCCATCATCCAGCCAATTGGTATTAAGTTCTTCTTGCTCGTTTAAGACCAATTGCGCAACCATGCCTTTGCGTTGCATATGGTTAAGTACGATGTCCCATTGATGAAGCTTTGATACGTCATAGTGGACATTATCGTTAGCCGTTCCTGAAGGGCTGATAAAGGGGTAGGTATCACGCCCATCACCACCAAGGTTCATGGGTAAAAAGTAAACAGAATTAATACCTTGAGTGTTGAGGTAATTGATCGCACCAATAATGCCTTTGCCGTCAACACCCGTATCCTCGCTAGTGAAATTTGGATCACCAGCTTGGTAGTTTATTATGTGAGGTGCATAATCGTGTAGATTATTGGTAAGCCCGTTCTTAGCCTTGCCACCTGGTTGGTCAATCGTATTGTCAAAACCGTTATAGCCGAAGAAGTTCTCTGGGCTATCAATACCGCTTTTTATAAAGTAGGGGCCGTCAGCAAATTTTAGATAGTGTTCCCCTACGTACTCTAATCGGCCCTTGCTTAAAAAGCCTGGTGCTTCGGCATCTCGGGCAGCTATGTTAAATGTTCCGTTGTCGCCGTGACTAGGCAGAGTAGTGAGTGCTGCGGGGTTATCCACTACTGCTGCATTAGCGCCTTGGTAAAACGCCACTTGGTATGTCCATTCGCCTGATTCATTTGCAGCAAAGCGTGCTCGCCAAACATTGCCCTCACCATTGCCGGTGCCGTTACCTGCGAAGAAGCCAGGTACGATGATCTGTTCTCCACTGGGACTGGTGAGGGTAATGTCTAGCCGAATATCCAAAAACGGATTGGGCAAGCTATCTGCTTCGGCTGCCATCGGACCGGTAACGTCAATATTTACCGGGTGCCACTTAACAAGCTCACCGCCGACTCTGGATTCAGCGCTAGCATTTATGGCGAACAGTGCAAATATCAATGGAGCAAGTCTTCGCATGGTCAATCTCGATGGCCTTATTAGTGTTATCGGCCGCACAGCAAGCGCTATTAAGTGTCTCCTCGGATAGGTAACATATGTTATTTGGTAAGTTATTGAATTTAGATATAATTACCTGACAAGCAATGTTCTATACGGTGCTATTACCATGTCAAATGCCAAGTACAAAGATGCTAAGGGCCGAGTTCGCTGGAAGCGTAACGACGAAGTGGGTTTAAAGATTAAGCAGCTTGGTGAGTACTTAATCATTGGTGGCTACCCGGAAGATCATGCCAAGCGCTACGGCCAATTAGCGCACGCGATTTCACGCTGGCCGGAGTCAGTAGATAAGATGGCAAAGGCAGGAACCTTAAACACTATCCCAGGTGTTGGTGGTGTTATCGCAGATTATCTGGATGAAATTATTCATACCGGTACAACCGAAAAATACAAAGACAATCAATACGGCAAGCCGCCTCCATTATCAGTATTGGAGCTCACCTCAATAGAACGACTCGGCGCAAAGACTGCAAAAATGTTGTACCAAGATCATAAGGTCGATAGCTTAAAGAAACTATGCAAGTTAGCTAAGAGTGGAAAGCTTGGTGAGATAAAAGGAATAGGGCCAAAGATGGTTGAAACTATATTGGATGT
>CALJAA010000155.1 GCA_938028465.1 uncultured Granulosicoccaceae bacterium
ACGATCGAAGAACTATTAACTCGTGTCGGTTGGGACAAAGTCAGCTGGAACATCCCAGAATTCTCCATGCCTGCCAACATGCAAATTGATTTAGGCGGCATCGGTAAAGAATACGCTGTCGATCGAACCGCCGCTATCCTAGCGGAAGAAACCTCAACTGCTGTACTCATTAACTACGGTGGCGATTTGATATCAACGAATGCCCCTAAAAGCGGACAATGGACGGTAGGCGTACGTACCCACGGCACACCTGACGTAGTCATTAATATCAAACAAGGTGCTATCGCAACCAGCGGCGATGAAAATCGCTTCCTTTTACGCGACGGCGAGCGTTACTCGCACGTATTGGATGCCACCACCGGCTGGCCAGCAAAGGATGCGCCGCGAAGTATCACTGTAGCTGCCGCAAACTGCGTGCAAGCAGGCTTGCTAGCCACGATGGCAATGCTGGAAGGCAAACACACCGAAGCGTACCTAAAAGAAGTCAACGTGATGCATTGGGTGCAGCGGTAATACCGAGGCGCGTTTACAGCAGCCAGCATATAACCAATGCGCCTGTTAAAACCTAAACGAGTAGTTGAGCCTAAATATAGACGCGGCAAGGTCAGTGGATTTTGCTGTCACGACTTCACCCGTCGGTGAGGCTATCGATGTATCAGCTCCACTAGTTTGATAGGATTCAAAACTAAAACCAATCGCGTTATTTTTTGAAAGCTTTCGCTTATAAGCCAAACCAACGGTTACGCCGGTAAACTCGTTTAATCGATAATCTGAACTGGCTTGTGCTGGCAAGTTAGAGTCGAACACAAACGGTTCGTAAAAATCAGCAGCTGATTGGCTATAGATTCGAATGTTCGGTTCCAACCATTGCTTAGCATCAATGAGCCATTTGAATCTCGACTCAACGGTATGCGAGTTGATACCCCAGTTATCTGTGTGAAAACGATACGATAAGTTAGCGATTGAATTATCAAACCGATACTTATATTCAACATAAAGGTTATGCCCGGTACGAGAATCAGGACGATTTTCAAAACGGTACAAACCTCCTAAGCCACCCCCAGCAGCGGCTAATGATCCATCATTTTCCAGTACGCTTAGAAACTTGTAAGGATCATTTAGGTAGCCATCAAACTTAGAGGCAGAATAATTAACTTGCACCAAAGAGCGACGATTAATTATTTGAGTAAAACCTATTAAAAAATCGACGACGGACTTATCCTCTTTACTGGTCGTAAAGTTAGTGCTAGCACCACTTGCAACAAAGGTGTTGGGTACTGGGTTTCCACCAACCGACTCGATCGTATCGTTAGCAATGCCCAACCCTACTGATAAGGTTCGATTATTATTGTCAAAATCAAATGCGTAGGCTGTATTCACGCCTAAATGTAAGTAATCATACTCTTTAGAGAAGGTCAGACCATTGCTAAAGCGTGCCCCACTAGCAAGTGTGTGTTGGTAGTTGCCACTCAATGCTGTGCGATTATCTTCAAACGCATCATCCAATGGCAGTTCATTAGCAGGCACTACGATAGTGCCGCCACCAGAGGCTGATGTAAATGTTTGTGTTTCGCTCTGAGTTGCGGCACCCGTTGGGCTTGCGCCCGTTAAGGAATCGTATTGCAAGCTAAGCGTAATCTGATCATCATCTCTGACCGTACCTTTGGCTAATGATTTAAAGCTAACGTCTTGTACTCGATCATCTTGCTCTTGGTAATACAAAATTTCTGCATCGACTTCCCAAGCATCTTGAGCTTGGGCAGGATTTAAAGCAAGCAAGGACGCCGATGCTGCAGCCAAAACTCTTTTTAAATCACGATTAGGCTTTAGTTGCATCCGCAACCGCCTCCGCCAAATCCGCGACCACCGCTGGTTGCTTCTTTACTGAAATAAATGTGCTCATCTACGGCGATGCGCAAACCATCAGAACCAATCTGCATTTCAGGCTGTGCTAACAAATCACGATCCCAAGGTTTAACACCTAAGCCGCTACAGCCAGTTAACACAGCAGTAACCAGGCAAACCAAACAGAGTCTGCCAGACAAAAAACGGTATTGATTGATCATGGTGCTAAATCCTATTCACCCAGTGCTTTGACAATAGACGCTTCGTACTGATCAGTTGCTGATGTTTTAAAACCGTAGTGAGCATCAATCAACTCGCCGTCACGGCTGACGATAAATGCGCTTGGCATCGCCGGCAGTTCAAACAGCTCAGCTAGCGTGGCTTTTGGGTCGTAACCTATTAAGAACATTGCCGGCGTCTCTTTTAAAAATTCAGCCGCAAATGCAGCATCCTTATCAACGTTTATTCCAATAATGGTAAGACCTTGGTCTTCGTATTTTTCGAGCATGGTATTGAGCCACGGAAATGACTTACGACACGGCACACACCACGACGCCCAGAAATCAATGTACACAACCTGCCCACGCAAGTCGGCGGTATTAATAACGCCATCTAACGTTGGTATTTCGATGTCGACCTTTTCGGTATCGTCGGCAAAAATGGCTACTGGCATTACCGACAATGCCAGCAGCATTAAAGCTGTCGATAATTTTGATAATGAGATAGTTGGCATAAGCATGTATCTTTAGAGGTGGTGGAGCAGCTTGCTACGGCTGTGTTCAGCGCTTAAAACAGTATAGAAGAACTGACCCAAGGCTCTTGGTTAAGTTCAAAGATCGCTATCTGCGTCTATACTAGTGCCACGTCGATCACAAATACCATTATGAGCATTACACGAAACGATACAACTGAACGCGCCAGTAAGAGCGTCATCCACAATGGCGTAGCGTATCTATCAGGCCAAGTGCCGGCCGATGCTGATGCTGGTATTCAAGACCAAACCCAAAGCACGCTTGATCGAATCGATGCCATATTAAAAGATATCGGCAGTAGTCGTGAAAACATCATCAGTGCGACCGTCTATTTACGTGATATCGATAACCACTTTGCTCTTATGAATGAAGTTTGGAACGCTTGGGTACCAACAGGCCATGCACCCGCAAGGGCTTGTGTAGAAGCCCACATGGCCCGTCCCGCCTTACTCGTTGAAATTTCAATTATCGCGGCCGTTGATTGATCACTTCTGAACGATTCATCTAATTTTTGTGCAATTGCAAAACAGCAACTTTTAGTTATTGTCTAAAAATTGTACTAAAACAAAAGTACTAACCCATTGTTGTGCATGATAGTTAGTAATTTCAGTTTCGTTTCAGGTTAGTGATCTAATATTGACTCCATGTGCAGCAATACGGCACAAAAGTTAACAGAAAATTCATAATTTGTACTTGGCTCAGAAACAGCGATTGTTGTAACGCCAACTCAATGTACTAACTTTGAACAATTGTACTTTTTGATAACAATCTCAACCGGGCAAAGTAAATAGATGATTAACCAGTTTTCTGGGTGTTCACTCAAATGGATACGAGCTCTCTCTCTTCTTCTAATCGTAATTTCCGCTAACGCATTAGCCATAGACACACCACCCAACCCTCGTGGAACGGTTAATGGCTCCACGGTGACATGGGAATGGAATTGGGTTCCTGGTGTTGATCAATATGAAGTAACTATTGATGGGCAAATCATGCCGCTCGTACGCGACCCTCGCTTTGTCAGCAACAACTTATGGGTTGGTGAGCATTCAATGCGCGTTAGAGCCATTAGCGCTAGCTGGGACTACAGCACTCCAACAAATACTGTCCAAGTTATTGTCGGTGCGGATTCTGCTCCTCAAAATAACACTACCAACAACAACGAGCAGCCATCAAACAACCAATCAACAAACAGGCAACTTAGTAGTAGTTTCGGAGCGCCTGCTAACCCACGTGGCTCCCAAACAGCCAACGGTACTGTGCAATGGGAATGGGATGCAGTGTCAGGTGCTACTAACTATGAAGTCGTAGTAGACGGTGCCCAATATCACACGACCAGTGAAACACGCTTTACCAGCGACAACTTGTGGAACGGTGAACACTCGATGTCTGTCAGAGCCATAAGCAGCGACTGGCGCTACAGCGAACAATCAAACACTGTAAAAGTGATCGTAAGCGAGAATGGTAGCAACCAAGACAACAACCCTCAGCCTGTAGTCGCGAACAACAACAGCCAACCAAGCAACGATCCCGGCAACCCTCCACCTAACGACAACGGCCTTGTTGACCCACTATCATGGACAATTCCAGAAGCATCGCGTGATGGTTACGAACTCGTCTTTAGCGACGAATTCAATGGATATGCCGTTAATCCTGCCCGTTGGAATACACAACTAAGATGGGACGGTGAATGGAACGGTGAGCGATATGAATATCGTGTTATCAATGGCGAAGATCAGTTTTACGTCAACACACTAAGCCCTGATTGGGAACACAGAGACCGTGTTGTTCCACTACATAACCCGTTCGAATTCGATGGCAATCGTCTGGCAATAAGAGCCGTACGAAACCCACTAAACAATACCCGCAACGGTAATCGTGACCATGGCCGCCTTCAAGATATATTGCCACAGCAACCCTTCTTATCAGGAGCAATGGCAACGTACGACAAATTCAGCCAAAAGTATGGTTATTTTGAAGCACGCATGAAAATCTCAAATGCAACCGGTTCATTCCCTGCATTTTGGCTTCACCACCAAAACCAACGCAGCCAAGGCACGGCGCGTACTGAAATTGACATCATGGAAAATCTGGGCCACGCGCCTTGGTACGTGTACAACTCGTTTCATTACTTCACTAACGTTTCCACTACTTACGGTGGAGATGACCATTCAATCAGACCTTACCCACAGGGCCAGATCAGCAATGGTACCGATTTCAGTGAGGACTACCATACCTATGCTGTTGAATGGAGCCCTGGCTACGTACAATGGTTTATCGATGGCCAACGAGTCAGTGAAGTTTGGAATAGCAATGTTGATCGTGAAGATCTTTACATCATCATGAATCTAGCGATAGGTGGTAACTGGACAAACTACCCCACTAATTCAGGCGGTCTAGGCAGAGCGAGTAATGATCACTTTCCAAACGACAACGACATGAATCAATTTCCTAATCCTGCTCTAGAGATAGATTGGGTTAGAGCCTACCGTCGTAGATAAACACTACGCAAAAGAGGTATCTGTATAACGCGGCAAGGCAGCTGCGGAGAAGCCCGCTTAACGCGGGTTTTTTTTGCACACTATATTTGCACTTATTTAAGGGAAACGAATGTCGGGCACGACTAACGCACTACTCAGGTGAGGATGCGTCATCTGTAATAGGTTGGCTGCATATATAGACAAAAGCCGGCGGAAAATTTAAAACCATCTCAGTTTTTTCTACTTGCTTAAAATGTTGTTGCAATTTGTTTTGAAAAGCTCGTCCTTTCAAAAAAAGATTAAATGGGAAGTAGGCGTACGTTAAAAACTTACCGTCTTCATCTAGGTTCTTAGCTACCTCAGATAATATTTTATCTTGACGATCGCCGGAGAATACAGCCCACGGCAAGCCAGACAGTATTCGATTACAGCCAACAATATTGTGGCAGCCCAAAATCCCCGTGAGTTCTTCAGCTGAGCCGAGTGTAATGCGTTCAGCAGTTAACTTCTCGGCAAGCTTTTCGGCAAAACTTTCATTGCGTTCAATGCCCAAATACGGCACAGAATCATCAAGCCGGTCGAGAATTTTGTACGTAAAACTGCCACTGCCAGGCCCCAGCTCTACCACCGCATTTGCTAATCCAAGATCAGCGTGCTGAATCATCAGGTTGGATAGATTCTGCGAACTCGGGGTTACCGCTCCCACACTAAACGGGTGTTTGATGGCTTGCAGCAGAAAAGCATTTGAATTCATGGATGGTCGTTCAATGATCAACCGAAAGCAGGAGTATATAGGATGCTGTCGCTAGTTGTCGTATCCACTATGACGTTATTGTCAGGCTTACTGCCCCCTCTGGCCACAATGGGCCAAAGCGCCACTAGAGCGCTGCCAATAGCCCGTCGGGAAATAGTTCGAGTTCACCTGATTTAAGGGTTTTGATATTGACCCAAGTGGCTCTGCACTCAGCGCCGCTGTCTTCAGAAAACGCAATGATGTTTTTACTATAAAGCGACTTATCCACAAGCGAAACACCGGTAGCAAAGCAATACTCATGACCCAACACGCCTTCGTGATCATAGATATTTTCGAATACTCGCCAATTGCCCGTAATAACAATCTCGGTATTTAGCTCTTCGGCAAATTCGCGAGTTAACGCGATTTCACGGGTCTCGCCAGGCTCGATAGTCCCACCTAATGGGCGCACACCTTTTACCTCGCCCTTATCGTTAAAAACATCCATGGCCAACAGCTTGCCTTTGTTCATGCAAATACCTAAAACCTTAACTTGCACACCCGATTGGGGGCGCCATTTGCGACTGCCTTTTTTTGCCATGCTGAGCCTGCGATGGTTCTAACTTAACTGTGACACTTTACGATACCGGAATTTTAGGCCGCTGGGCTCGTTCTCGACTAATGACATACAGGCTACTCATAATGATAATAACCGCGCCCATCACAGTGTACTGGCTGGGATATAACTGCCAAATCAAGATATCGTATAGCAGTGTCCACAGCACACCGGTATATTCAAACGGTGTTATTTGCGATGCTTCGGCTCTTGAAAAAGCCTTTGTCATGGAGAAATGACCGGCTAAAGCCAATGCGGTTAATAACAGCACACCAAAGTACATCTGCCATTCGATATGTTGCCAAAACCATGGTAATAGAAGCAGTGATACAACGCCAACTCCTAAATTGTATGACAAGACCAAAGAGACAACGGATTCTGTTTTAGCTAAATACTTGCCACTGATAAATAACGCTGAATATGCAATGCTCGATAGTAAAATTAGCAAGTAGCCTTTTAACTCACCTCCGCTCCACGGCATCATCGCGACAGCCACACCACAGTAGCCCACGACAACGGCTCCCCAGCGATGCAAGCCGACTTTTTCTTTTAGCACAACAATCGATAGCAAGGTGGTAAAGAAGATTGACGAGAAGAACACCACCACGGCAGCGGTAAGCGGCAAATAATGAATACCGACAAAAAAACTAAACGGCGCGATGAAACCCAGCGTACCTCGGACACCCTGTGCAATTGGCCTTGTTGGTAGTAACTCAGAGGCTGCACCTTTCATTCTAAAATACAGAATGACGCACGGAACAATGATGACACTACGAAGAAATAATAGCTGAATGGCTGTCGCGGAGTTTTCCATTAGCCATTTAGCAACGGCATCCATGGAACTCAAAAAACACATCGCCAGCAGCATCAGCGTAATACCTGACATCTCACCAAAGAGCGACTTATTGTGTTTAGTCAAAAGGAGTATAACTCGCTGCTGTATTCAGTGTTTTGGCGTTTGCCATTGGCCTAACCTTTTGTTATTGGACGATCGATTCAGCTTAAGCGCAACCGCTCTTACTAACCATAGTTTTTTAGGAACAACAGCAAGGGCTCAGTAAACAATGTAGGAGATTCAGTCAAACCCATATGTTGTAGCTGAGGCACGATGACTGTCTGCGCACCTGCTATTTCCGCAGCGATTGCGTGACTCATCGCAGGGGTGCTACCTGTATCGTTTTCGCATGTCATAACCAGCGTGGGCAGCTTGATCGCTGGCGTTGGCTTTATCAATTCAGTAACTCCCGATGCCAGCACCATTCGGCACTGTGCGTAGCTTTTAGGATCGTTAGCCAACACCCACGTTTTTATTTCGTTGATATAGTCAGGGCGTTGCTCGATAAAGGCCTTGGTAAACCAACGTTTTATTGTTGTCTCGATGGTCGCGCCAGGGCCACCTGCATCACTCTGCGCAGCTCGCTCCTCTACTAAGCGCTGGGCTTCTGGTGTGCGTTCGTGAGGCGAATTAAAAATACCCAGAGTAAGCACTCGTTTTGGAAAATCTAATGCGAATCGGCGATTGATCATTCCACCCAGCGAGAAACCGACAACATGGGCAGCCGAAACGTTTAGATGGGATAACAAGCGATCAAGTTGTTTTGCAAACACGCTTAATGAGGGAACCTCAGGAGGGGCTGCGCTATTGCCATGTCCATACAGATCGTAAGTGACCACGTGATAGTTAAGTGACAGCGCCTCGATATGGCCCAGCCAGGTGTCTTGGGTTAGCCCTAAACCGTGTATTAGTACAATGCACTGCTCATGTTGCTCACCGTACTGCTTAAAGGCCGTACCGTCGGGCGTTTGCTTAGTCATTGTTGATTCTCAAACCCATCTTTGTAATAACGATAGTACGTCTTTCCAGCGATAGATGCAGCATAGAGAAACATTGCAAACTATGGGCAGATGGAAACGCTAGGAAGGCTTAATTCGTCATAATGTATCGTCAATACACCCGAATACAGTGGTGCGCAGCAGGTACGCTATGCAAATGAAATTCAACAAACCATTACTCATGTGCGTTATTTTTACTGTAGGCGCATTTGCAGGTGCCATAGGAAGCTGGGCCTTAAAGCCAAGCATTCAATCAACGGGCAACGCCGTACCCACAACGCCATCGTCAATTGCATCAGCCAATCCAACACGTTCGCCCACCAGCTCTAGTCAAACAGCTACTAATGGTTTACCCACTAGCGCCGCTCAATCGGCATCCCAGGCAATTGGTAGCAATATCGGTGTTAGCGAGCACGATGCCTCTACATGGTTAGAGGTAAACGATCACTCGAATTACCGGCTACAGTTAAATGCGCTAAACCGGATTGCCTCGGCCACTGAAGCCGAGCTTATTGACATCATCACTGATGTTGAACAAAACTCTCAACGATCGTATGAAAATGCATGGGTGTATCGGGCTGCCTTGCAACGCTGGTCAGAGATCAATTCTCAAGCCGTGCATTGGCATCTTGATGAATTACTCGCAAGTAGCAACATGAATACCATGGATCGTATATTTGAAGTGATTCGAGCCCTGGCGATAACAGACTACGACGTGATGTCGCAATGGCTAGCTAATCTCGACCCTCAACACAATAAGTACCCATTTATCGCCAACCAGGCGTACTCAGTGCTTGCCGAATCAAACCCGCTAGCAGCACTTGAACAAGCATTGCAATCGAACAACAGCGGTAATATGCAACAGCAATCGATTGAACAGATAGTGATGCAATGGTCCAGTCAAGATCCACAAGCGGCCATCGAATGGATCAATCAAAACCCTGACTTAGTTAAAAACGATTACATGAAAGAGATAGCAATTAGCCATCTTATGTACTCCAACCCACAAGCTGGTCTCGACATGATCCCTACTATCGAAAACGCCCAACGCAGAAACCAAATGCAGGCAGAATACGCAGCGCAATTGGCCAACACCTCCCCCGAGCAAGCCTATGCATGGGCCAGTGAACTTGGCATTGCTACCTCGCGCAGCATGGCACAACAGCGCGTGCTAGAAGTATGGAGTTACAGTGACCCCGAAACTGCTATCAGCTTTGTTTCAACGCTGTCTGAGGGTGAAGTGACTGAAAACGCTTTACATAATTTATACAGCTCAGCTGCTCACACTAAAGGAATGACAGACCCGGCGAGCGCTATGATTTGGGCAGAATCCCTACCCACAAAATATGCAAATAACGCGCGCCAAACCGTGTTTTACAGCTGGGTAGAGCAATCACCAGAAGACGCCATGCAATGGGCTGAATATTCAGCTGACCCACACGTCAGTGAAATGCTAATGCAATCGATGGCACCGATGATCAGTAATACTAATCTAGAGCTAGCGCTGCGATTGTATCCAAACATGAACAGCGATACGCAATCGCAAATGGCGTACGGGATAGTGCAACAACTTTATAACGAAGACCCTTCCAACGCCGAGCATTGGGTAAACGCTTTACCGCAAGGGCAGGCAAAAACTGAAGCTAATACGATGTTAGTGATGTCTTTGGCAGACTCACAACCTGAACGAGCACTCGATATGGCCCTGCAACAATCAGGTGAGATGCGTACTCAATTACTGATGCAACTGTCCTATAGCACGGCTAGTCAGCATCCTGATGTATTGAAAAACTGGGTAGCCGGTGCAAACTTAACAGACGAGGAGCGTCAGATGATGACTCAGGTATCGGATCAGTTGCATTCCGATGATCCGGTATTATTTAGAGGTATGGACCCTTACGGGCAGTTTGATCATTATCAGGAGATGATCGGGCATTAGTGTTTGCGCCGTGTCATCCTCGCGGAAGGCTGTCATTCCCGCGC
>CALJAA010000156.1 GCA_938028465.1 uncultured Granulosicoccaceae bacterium
ACTGAAGATGAGCATTCTGGCGCACGATATCAAGGCATCAACTGATCAAACAACAGACGCCAACTCTTATGTCAGTAGTCAAGCCAATCTTAGTATCCGCTTTACTATTGTCATTAAGTGCCTGTGATGGCGGCTCTAGCGAAAGCTCCCGAGCATCAGAAAACGTTGTTACAGGCTCTGCGATATCGGGCGAATCCAATAGCGAAAACAACGCTGGTGCGGATAACACGAACAACACTGATTATTATATCGATCCCACATCGGCTGAATTTATTGAAAGCAATCCACAGCATTTTCGTAACGCAGTAGTTGGTGCATGGGCTGCTACAGACTGCCAACAAGTTGATGACGCGGCAGCACAAGCTGCCAGCGCTCACACCGTTTTTGTGTTTACCGACACAAAACTAATAGAGACTGAATACTCATTTGAGTCAACCGACTGCACGGGTATTGCATCTAGCAAATGGTACCCACTACCAATACGAAGCTGGACGCTAGGTGAATATCGAACCTTATTGGATGGTTCAGGCGCTTGGGAATTAGACACTAGTATCACGCAGCGCGGTATATATGGTACCGACGTCGGTAAAGAAGTAGGAACCGATAGCTACGTCAATATTGGTTTTGTTGGCGGCGAGCTTGAGTTCAACACCCTAATTGAAAACTACAAACACACTAGGCCAGCTACTCGATCGGGCGTTTACTTTAAAAAACTGGCAGAGGGTCGAGAAGTGCAATCCATTAGTGCTGACGCCTTGCTGGGCAACTGGTACGCGAGCTGCACCGGTCGATTGGAATCGAGCTACGAATTTTATGCCGATAAATTAGTGATAACTGATGAAAATTGGGCTGATGTTGGCTGTGAGGGTGACAGCTATGCCGTGCGTAAAACGACTTTCGATCTACAGTACGGTGATCCGTTTACTAGCCTATTCGAAGATGAGCTCATCCCGATAACCTTAACCGCTGTGAGCAATGAACTACTTAAATTTGATGACAGCCAAGGCCTTGATAAACCCGAGTTTAAAGTGCAGGAGGGCAAAACTGAATACCGGGCTATCAATATCAATAGCAACACGCTTTTATTAGCGTACTGCCTAAATAGAAACAATGGCGAAGACGACTGCCAGGACAGCGAAGATCGGGTACCGGATATGGTGGACTATAACTGGGCCGTGCGTTTTGACCGAGTTTTATAGAATCCCATCGCACAATCTATAAAAGATCGATATTAGTGTTAAAAACAAGCAAGGTGGCTGTCGATACTAGCCTTATGGCAACAGACGATGCCTTACGAAAAACTATACGGAATTATCCATAACGCTCGAACTACGCCACGGTTCAGCCATAAAATTATAAAAAAGGCGATATAAAATGAAAAAGCTAAAACAAAATATTAAACTTTTCATTACTAAAGAAGAAGGCTTAACTACAGTAGAATATGCTGTTGCTGGCGCGGTAATAGCATCAGCGGTACTTGCTGCGTTCTCTGGTCTTGGTGGTGCAGTTGCTACTAAAATTGGCGAAATCACAGGCGTGATTAGCTAGTTAAATCTTGCTCGCAAAGCGCGGCTGCAAAAATTGCAGCCCTGCTTTGACACGCATTACCTTTCTTTAAGAAGTAATGTTAGCTCTCTCCACCCTTCTGCTACTGCTGATCATCTCCATCATCAGCGACTTCAAATCTCGCCGTATCCCCAACAGCCTGATTTGCATCGGCATGCTTTCTGGTTTGCTACTCTCAGGTTTTAATCTCAATGGTGATGTCACGCTCTTGCAGTCGACGCTTGGGATAGTAGTTGGACTTCTGATGCTACTGCCGGGATACCTACTCGGCAAAATGGGTGCTGGCGATATAAAACTCCTGGCGATGTGTGGTTCTTATCTAGGGGCTCAAACCACCCTAATGGCGGGGCTATGCACTTTGGTGGCGGGCGGATTCTTTGCATTGATCTGGGTCGTATTGATCAAGAAAATAGCCATCAAAGACAAACGCTATCCTTACGCCTCGGCCATTGCAGCAGGTGTTGCAGTGGCTCCCTATGTACATTTCGCCTAACAAAATGTGTCAAAGCGCTCAAAAATGACCGGCTTCAGCCGCTAAGTACTAACAATCATCACCGTATATCAACCAGTTTAGAGGTCGCGTAATGCTGAATATAAAGGCGGGTGTTATGTTTTTGCTGGCGCTAGTGCTAGGTACAAGCGCTGCTCTCATGGCGTATAGCTGGATCCAGCAACAATCCCCATCATCAGCATCTAAAGAGGCCTCCACCGTACTCGTTTACGTTGCTGCACGAGAAGTTCCGTATGGCAAAACGCTGGACAAATCACACGTAAAAACCGTGGAATGGCCGGTTGATCGGGTTCCTAAGGGCGCGATCCTTGCAACTGAAACTGTGATTGGAAAGATCGTTAATCAAGAAATCTTGCCTGACGAGATATTAATGAGTGCTCGTGTAACTGACAAGCTACCCGGTAGTCGCCTCTCATCGATTGTAAAACCATCGATGCGAGCCATAACCGTCCGGGTAAACGACGTCGCCGGTGTAGCAGGATTTTTGCTACCGGGTAATCGAGTGGATGTGTTAGCTACTCGAATGGAGGATAAAAGAGCCATCACCAACACGTTGCTTCAAAATATTAGAGTCCTGGCAGTAGATCAAAAAGCCTCTAGTGCAAAGGATGAACCCATTGTAGTACGTGCAGTGACGCTAGAAGTTTTGATAGAACAGGCCGCTTTTTTGGCAAGTGCAACAGAAGAAGGGACTATTCAATTGGTGCTTCGAAACCCAGAGGACCAAAGCACACAACCAGTAGAGAGCAATCTGTTAGTAAATGCTCGCAGAGCCGCAGAAATTGAAAACCAAGCGCTAGTACCTACAACGGAGCTGGCATTGAAAAAAGTAAGTAAGCCCAGCAACAAGCTGACAATAATCAGAGGCACTGAAGTTGTCAGAACGAGCCTAAGGCAGTAATAGGCCAAAAGGATTACAGAATACAAGGACACGATAACCAAGCAGGCCAGCGAAGGCAGCAAACAGGACAAAAGATGTTTCACACTATTTATAGTCGCTTGCCAAATACGCTGATCGTTTTAAAAGCGATCGTATTGAGCGCTTGCTGTTTGATTGGTACTGCCCTACACGCCAATGAGCAGGAACTCGTCATCCCGCTGTACAAATCCAGCATACTGGATTTGCAGAAAAAGCCAATGAGAGTCTCACTTGGTAACCCTGCGATCGCTGACATTGTTGTACTGCGAAACGATCAAGTACACGTTGTTGCAAAATCACTTGGCACCACTAATGTCGTCTTCTGGGATAGAAAAGACCGGATATTTCAATCGATCAACATTGAAGTCACCCATGACCTTGCAGCGTTAAAGAAAAAACTGCATAACATGATGCCAAATGAACCGATAAAGGTTTTTTCTGCGCAAGAAAAATTAATACTTGAAGGCGAAGTAAGCTCTGCCACTAACGTTGGAGCGGCAGTCAAAGTTGCACAAGGGTATTTGCCCGGCTGCAGTGAGCTACCAAGCAATAGCGACACTAAAAACAATGGTGCCGCCTCCTGTGGGAATGCCGAGGTGGTTAATCTACTTAAGGTAGTTGGCTCCCAACAAATCATGCTGGAAGTAAAGGTTGCGGAGATGTCTCGCACCTATCTACGCACCTTAGACACCGATTTCAATTTACTTAATTTCAATTCTGGGGTTGGTGCGGTAAATGGCGGTAGTTCTTGGCCTAATGCGCTTGTAGACAATTTGGAAGTACCGTTTATACCAGCTGGAGTACCAGATGGTTCAGTGCCAATTATCGGCCCGTCTGTTACCGCATTTAAACCGAATACACCATCTATCAATGATAAGGGCCTTTTCTTCAATGACCTAGTTGGCGATACCCTCTTTCAAGCGGCGCTTGAAATATCTCGTTCAAAAGGGCTGGCTAAGGTTCTAGCAGAACCTAATCTAACCACCCTCACCGGCAGACCAGCTGAATTTATTTCAGGTGGCGAATTTCCAGTACCAGTACCTCAGGACGGCCGCACCAGCATCGTATTTAAAGACTACGGTGTAAAAGTAAAATTTGTCCCTACGATTCTCGATCTGGGGCGAATTAGCCTCGACTTAGACATTATTGTCAGTGAACTATCCGAAGGACGGCAGGTTAGCATTGCTTCGGCAGGAGCGAGTTCTGTATTTTCAATCCCAACACTAACCAAGCGCGGTGTATCGAGCACCGTAGAACTAGCTGACGGGCAAACTATCGGCATAGCCGGGCTTATCCAGGACAACGTTCGAGAAGTTATTACCAAACTACCAGGCCTTGCTGATATACCTGTACTTGGTCAGTTGTTTCGTAGCCAAGAGTTTATATCTGGCCAAACCGAGCTGGTGATATTTGTAACTGCGCATCTAGCTAAGCCAATTGATAGCGATCAAATAAAGCTACCCACCGATAGTTTCGTACCACCCAGCGATCTAGAATTTTATCTGTTAGGGCGCATGGAAGCACGAGCAGATGTTGATCAAGAACAAGCCCCCTCATCTACCCCGCTCGCTGGCGGTATTGATGGCCTAAGTTTTGGACACGATCTGTAGCACCCTATGATGAAAGAGAAACTACAAAAACGACTTGTTGCCATAACGGTATTGCTAGCCTTGGCATGTCTTTCTTCGTGCACCACGTCCGACCCTGTAAAGGTCGAAAGTGATTTTGGTAATTCGGTGCGGCATATGGTGGAGCAGCAAAAGCAGACGCCAGCAGCCGGCCAACATCACTCGTCTGATATACCCACAGGGCTCGATGGTGATTCAGCGGTGATTAGTTTAGATCAATATCGTTCTGCCCAAAAAAGAAGAATACAAAAAAAGTCGTTAGATACTTTCGATTTAAATGAGTAGATGAGTAAGATCACATGAAGCCTCTACAACTATCGCATAGGGTGTTTGCTACAAAGCGTCAGCAAGGCGCTATGTTGCCCATTATTGCCTTAGGAATGGTAGTGATGCTTGGTATCGCCGGCCTTGCGATCGATAGCAGCCATATGTTCCTTAACGGTACACGCTTGCAGAATGCGCTCGACGCTGCCGCAATTAGCGCAGCTAAAACATTAAATCGCTCAGGTGGAAACACGACTCTCGCCTCCGCCCATGGCACAGAAGCGTTCAATATGCACCTAGTGGGAGAACTCGACAGCGCAGAAGTGACACTGGACTTTGAATACGCTAAATCCCTTAAACCCTTTGAGACAACAGAGATAGATGCTCGGTTTGTTCGCGTATCGGTTGCTGACTATGAGCAACAATTTTGGTTCGCACAAGTTCTTCCCGGCGTAGAGGATTCAACCCTATTAGGTGCAACTGCGGTGGCGGGCCCGATTCCATTAGGCAGTGGCAAAGTGTGTGATATCGCACCCATGATTGTGTGTGGCGACCCAAGTGACACTGATAGCTCCGATGGTACTTACTTAGGCTTAAATTTTGGTGACGAGTCACATGTACAATGTTTAAAATCCAGCCGTAATAATTTTGGTGCCGATGATAGTAGCCGAACGGGTTCTCGTGCTAAGGGAGGCAACGGAAATGGTAATAATGGTAATGGCAATGGAAACGACGGCAATGGAAACAACGGCAATGGAAACGGCAACGGTAATGGCAACAGTGATATACCGCCTGAATGCGAACCGCCGGTTCAAAGCATCGGCCCGGGAAACTTCCAGCTCAGTCAGTTAAGTTGCGGAAGCGGTGCAAATTGCGTGCGCATATCGCTAGCAGGTGAAGTCCAAAGTTGTGCATCCAGTTCAGGAACGATGACAACAAAACCAGGCAATGCAGTTGGCCCCACGGCTCAAGGTTTGAATACACGTTTTGGTATCTACCAAGGCCCTACAAATGCGACCGATCATCCAGCGGATCTTGTTTCACAGTACCCCTTAACCTACAGGCAATACCAAGATGCTTATTACAATGAGCAGTTTGATCAACCCAACGGTAGCCCACAACGAAGAATTTTGGCAGTGCCTATTGGCAACTGCAGCGTGGCTGGCAGTGGTGTTACTAGTATTCCCCTATTAGGGTTTGGTTGCTACTTTCTAACACAACCAACGCAAGGTACTGGGCAAAACAATTGGGTTATCGGACATCTAATAGAAGGCTGCGAAGTTGGCGGCAACCCGGGAGAAAACCCTGCAAAAACTGGCCAAGGTTACTCTACTTATAAAATTATTTTGTACAACGACCCGGATAATTTAGCATCATGAATAATCTGATGAAAAAATGCCCGGTGACAAGGCCAAAGCAACAAGGCATTGCCTTAGTAGAACTAGCTATTGCAATACCTGCAATGCTAGTAGTCATGTTAATAACAGCCGAAATAACTCGCGTGATGTACCAATACAACACGTTAACAAAACTAGTTCGAGACGGTTCTCGAGCTATATCATCTCATCTGCTTAAAGGTACTTCGTTGTCTGGTTTAACGTCTAGCGACCTTCAGATCGCTAAACATTTAGTTATATCGGGCAAGCCTCAGGGAGGTGCAGCGTTATTGACTGGCTTATCAGAAGATAACGTAACGATAACGATGAATTCGCTCGGTGCTGGAGGCACGCAGCGATATTACGTACAAGTGTCAGCTGAGTACGACTACGTACCTATCTTCGCATCAATCGGGGGCAGCGGATTTTTACCCGAAAGCTTACAACCCGATTTTACCCTCAGCGCACTAAGCAGCATGAGGGCGCAATGAATAACGCCTTAAATATTAATAACCAACGCGGTTCGTACTCCGTGGAATTTGCTTTTTCAATTGGTATTTTCTTGTTTCTTTTGTTTGGTGTTATTGAAACAGGACGCTTGTTATATACCTGGTCAGCCCTAAACCTAGTGACTCAACGCGGTGCTCGCATAGCAGCAGTATGCCCGGTAAATGACGAACTGATAGCACAAATCGCAGTGTTTGGTACCGGTGGCAATAACGCCTCTCAAATAATCCCAGGTGTCGGGGCAGACAACATAGCGATAAATTATCTTGATGAAAGTGGTGCATCAACTACCACTTATGAAGAGATAACTTATGTAAACGTCAGTATTACTGGGTATACCCACGAATTATTAATACCCACGTTCTTTAGCGAAAACCTAGAGCGCAATATTATCTCCCCAACGTTTTCTACTACTTTGCCTGTAGAAAGCCTTGGATATAATCCAACAAGCGAATCAAGAGTGTGTTTTGCCTAAAGCGCATAGCGTTTTATTCGAGAATTGATATGAGTAAACATTCACGCGTTATATTAGTTAGCCACTCCAGTTCAGCATTGAACCGAATGGAAGAGGCTTTACAAGATGATACAACCCTTGCTACATCCCGCATGCTGCTGAACGAGGATGAATTCAGCCCTAAGACATCTGACGTACTAACAACGGACGTTATGGTTGTAGCCTTGACTGATTCATGGGAGCAAATGCTTGCTGTGATTACAGAGGAAAATAAAACAGGTACTCGCCCAGCTACCGTCATAGTTGGGCCCGATGACGAGCCTGAGATCATCAAAAGCGCTTTAAGAGCTGGTGCGGTTGACTACGTAGGCGAGCGCGAAGACGACAATAACCTAATCAAAGCCATTAAAGAAGCTGCCATAACCAAGCTGGCGGCGCTGGGCTCTGCCAGTGATCTAACGCTATTTGTCACACCTAAAGGTGGATCCGGTACTAGCACCTTGGTGGTTAACCTTGCACATATTCTATCTGAGCAAGAAGGCAATAGAGTATTAGCTTTGGATTTGGACATCCAATACGGTAATCTGCCAATTTTTTATAACGAACAACCCAGCAAGCGATTATCCAATGCGCTAATCAATGAAGAACCCATCGATAGCACGATACTAGACGCCTGCATTAGCAACAAAGGCAAAAATCCAAACGTATTGGCAACCTACTCTGATCAAGTGATTTCGCCTTGGGATCTAAATACACAACAAGTCAGCGATCTATTTGCACTACTAGCTAAGAAATACAGCCATGTACTAGTTGACCTACCAAGGTCAATTGATCCGCTTACATTTTACGCACTGGAACGTGCTAATAAAATTTGTGTAATCGTACAACAGACGTTATCTGACATGAGAACCGCCAATCAATATATTCGCCTATTGCTTGATCAAGGGATCGCGTCAGACTCCATCTGCATCATTATTAATCGTCATGAAAAGCGCAATATTATACGTATGCAAGATTTCGCTACGGCTTTTCAAGGGTTTGAAATATTACTAATCCCGAACGATTATAAGCGAGTCAACTATGCAACAGATAACACGGTTGCTTTAGTAGACCGCTGGAAGACTGCACAAATTTCTAAATCTTTGATTGAAGTTAGTAATAAAATCTGGCAAGCCGATGCAACCCTAAAAAGTTCGTTCTTTTCGGGCGATCACGGCTCAAAAAAAATAGCGTAGGAGCCATGTGATGAACAATAGAGGAAAAACAAACCTACGGTCGGCCAACTCTCGCCCTAACGCGGCCTCAAAAAACTCCGGAGTGAAAGTCGCTGAGCTCAGTAGCACCCGAATGTCTGATATGGGCGATGCGGGTGACAACGAATGGATTAAACGTACCCATGAGTCACTACTTAAGGCTCTTGATCTATCACGCGTCATCAGTATGCCCACAGACAAAGCACGTGCACAAATCAGAGAGGCCGCCACTAAATTATTGGACGACGCTAATGCTCCATTGTCTGCCAGTACGCGTAAGCGAGTAGTCAAGGGAGTAGAGAACGAAATACTAGGCCACGGCCCATTGGAACCCTTACTAGAAGATCCATCCGTATCCGACATACTAGTAAACCGATATGATTCAGTTTACGTGGAACGAGCCGGCAAGCTAGAAAAAACAGCTGTATTGTTTAGAGATGATCAACACTTGTTAAACATAATTGATCGCATAGTCGCTAACGTTGGTCGTCGGATTGATGAATCATCTCCTATGGTAGATGCACGACTTCCAGATGGTAGCCGGGTAAATGCGATCATCCCTCCGCTGGCACTTGATGGCCCAGCTATGTCTATACGGCGATTTAAAAAGGATAAATTATCCACCGATGATCTGATTAATATTGGCAGCATGAACGATGCCATGGCGGAAGTACTCGCGGCTATCGTAAAAGCTCAACTTAACATTGTTGTATCCGGCGGTACTGGTACTGGTAAAACGACCATACTCAATATATTGTCCAGCCATATTGGTAGTACGGAGCGGATTATCACGATAGAAGATTCAGCGGAATTACAGCTACAACAGCCTCATGTGGTCAGGCTAGAAACACGCCCTCAAAATATTGAAGGTAAAGGTGAAATCGCGCAACGAGAATTGGTAAAAAACTCACTGCGTATGCGGCCAGATAGGGTCATCATTGGTGAGGTGCGTGGTGGTGAAGCACTCGATATGCTCCAAGCCATGAATACCGGCCACGATGGTTCATTAGCTACCTTACACGCCAACACTCCACGTGACGCTATTAGTCGCTTAGAGAACATGGTTAGCATGGCTGGATTAAAATTGCCCATGAGCGCAATGCGATCTCAAATTGCATCAGCTGTTGACGTAATCTTGCAACTTGATCGTATGGAAGATGGAACAAGACGCATCACTAGTATCACTGAAATACAGGGCATGGAAGGCGATGTCATCACGATGAGCGAGATCTTTACTTATACTCGCACAGGCCTTGATGAGGATGGCAATGTACTTGGATATTTTACCGCCACCGGCGTGGTACCCAATTTTTACGAAAAACTAAAACAGCGCGGATTGAATATTTCTACAACCATTTTCCAAGAAAAAGCCCCACTGCGTAAGGCATCGTAGTGTCAAATTTTCACGCATTTATATTCGCTGGCTTAGTGTTTGCCTTCGTGTTGCTGTTGTCCTCAGCGTTTATCCTTCCAACAGTGAGTTCAAGTGCTCGCGCTGGCCGAAAGATGCGTAAGCGTGTGCAAGCTACGTTTTCTCCAAATGACGAAGAGCTAACCCTCATGAGGGATGGTTATACCGTATTAAACAATCCCGACGATGACTATTTCGGTAGTTCAATACAACATAAGATCGAAACCAAAATTAGGCATTCTGGAATTAATGTCACCGTTAAAAAAATCGTTTTTATGTCCATTTGCATGGGCGTAGCAGTCGGGTTTGTTGCGTTGCTACTGACTCAATCATGGCAATTCGCATTTGTCGCAGCGGTGGCAATGTCTCATTTCCCTTACATCCGATTATGTGGACATGCCCGTCGCCGAATCGATCTGTTCGAACAACAGTTACCCGAAGCCCTCGATGTTATGTCTCGAGCCTTAAAAGTGGGGCACCCGTTTAACGAAACACTTAATTTCGTTGGTGAAGAAATGGATAACCCCATTGCCGAGGAATTTAGTCGCGTGTTCTCCGACATGAATTACGGCCAACCGTCAAAAGCGGCGTTTCATGCCCTGTTAGAAAGAGTACCCAGTGTCGGCCTACAGACACTCGTCACAGCGGTGCTAATACAACAAGAAAGTGGCGGCGCATTGGCTGAAATCATCGAAAAAGTGGCCGATGTGATACGGGGGCGCTTCCGGTTAAAAAGAAAGCTTAAGAGTCTATCGGCTGAAGGGCGTATGTCGGCTTGGGTACTTACCCTAATCCCATTCGTGCTAGCTGGCATGCTGATGGTTGTGTCCCCAGATTATCTGCCAATTCTAATCGCAGACGAGCTAGGACGTAAAATTATCGCAACAGGGCTAACGATGATTGTCGTTGGTGCTTTGTGGATAAAGTTCATCATTAACATAAAAGTGTAAGCGACACAGCGATGAGCCAACCAACATGATAGAGCAACTCAATCAAGCCGCTTCCGGCATGATCGCCTATTTTATCAACTCTAAGTTGCTGTTTGCACTTATTGTGGGCGTTAGTATCACCTGCTTTTTCATAGCGGCCTATAACATCATCAATAGCTTGAAGAATCCCGTACGACGGCAAATGCGAGACCTTTCTCTGGTTGGTGATTCAACTAGCCGTAAGCGATCCTCAGATATACTTGACAACAGTGTTTTATCTTTACAACGATTTTTGCTACCAAAATCAGAAAAAGAAATTTACCAAACTCGAAAACGCTTGGCAACAGCGGGGCTCCGCCGTGACAGCGACCTAGTTTATTATTATTTTTCAAAGATAATTCTATCGCTAATATGTGGAATAGCCGCGCTGCTTTTAAGTAGTCAAAAGTTTGAACTCGCAGGCACTGAGATTCTGTTTGCTGTCTGTCTCGGTTTCGCTGTTGGCATGATTATACCTAGCTACATTCTGGATAAAAAAATAGCCCGCAGGAAGATGCGCATTATCAACGGATTTCCCGATATGCTCGATCTTTTAGTTGCCTGCTCCGAGGCCGGCCTTGGCTTAAATTCAGCGATCCAGCGAGTCAGTAAAGAAATCCATTTAGCACACCGAGAGCTAGCCTGGGAGCTGAAAAAGGTCAATTCTGAAATGCTCGCTGGCGTGGATCGAATCGAAGCCTTAAAAGGGCTCTCTCAACGTACTGAAATTGAGGAGATATCTGGATTTGTAGCTATGCTTTGCCAAAGTGTGCGCTTTGGTACCGGAATTGCTGAGACATTACGAATATACGCAGATGAGTTTCGCGACAAGCGCATGCAGAGGGCAGAAGAAGCCGCTCAAAAAGTGGGGACCAAATTATTGTTTCCATTAGTTTTGTGTATGTTTCCGTCTTTCTTTATCGTTGCCGTCGGTCCCGCTGCTATATCCATTGTCAAAGCTTTTGGAAACTAATCATGATTGTTCGGCAGAGTCGACCCATTTGTACCTTAGTATTACCCTGCCTTTTATTGTTAGCATCATGCGCTAGTAATCCAAGCACGCCCACTACAAATTCTCCAGATCAAAGCACAACAACAGAGCAACAGGCGTTTAATGGTCTAGTATCAAAAGGCGACGAAGCGCTATCACGTCGAGACTATGACAATGCACAAGTACAATACGCGTTAGCCATAAAAGAGCAGCCTAGTAATATCGAGCTTCTCTACAAACTGGCTATCGTTCACTACGAAAAACAGTCGTTTGATGTTGCAAGAGAACTACTGCTATCAATTGTGAACAAGAATAGTGAACACATCGGTGCTCACGAAATGTTAGGCCTAATAGCTCTAAAAAAAGAAAATATTGCAACCGCAGAAGATCATCTCAACAATGCCATAAGCTTAGATAACAACCGCTGGCGATCTCAAAATGCCATGGGCATCGTTAAAGATTTGCAGTCTAAGCATGTAGAAGCACAACAACACTTTAAGCTAGCCTTGCGTAATAGCCCAATGGAGGCGCAAACCGAAAACAATTTGGGATACTCCTATTACCTAGATAGCAACTATCAATTAGCAGAACAGCATTTTCGTAAAGCAACCCAATTAAACCCTAACTACGACAAGGCGTGGGCCAATCTTGGCCTAGTTTTTACCAGAAATAAACAATACGAAGAAGCGCGCTACGCTTTCAGCAAAGTGGTAGACGATCACATAGCTTCTAATAATCTGGGTTATCTCAGTATGCTACAAGGCGATGAAGAGATGGCTCGTCAAGAGTTAGCACGGGCAATATTGATAGCGCCTACCTATTACCCCAAGGCCAGCGAAAACTTAACGTCACTAAACACTAGAAGTAATGAACCAAGTTTCCTTGATTCCACTGCTTTAAGCTCGTCAGCCGTCGGCAAAAATAAGGACACTACGCTTGCCGATACGCAATCAATCGCAGTTACTAGCCCAGTTGCCAATACAAACACGATCATCGCCACCCCACTACCTCAAGAAAACATTGAATTCGATTTGGGCAAACCTACAAATGAGCAGGCTGAAATCGTTATAAAAGAGAGCACCTACACTGCACCGGTAAAAAAAGCGCCTAAACCAATAGCGAAGCTTAAGCCGATTACACCTGATTTGAGTAAGTACTATTTAAATATTTTAGGGTATGGCAATCGGGATACGAAGGATTCATTCGATGGATCCGTATTGAGCTTTCAAGTAGCACATCAACTTGAACCGAGCGGTGTACTGAATAATACAAGTTCGGAATTGCTGAGCTCAGAGGCCTTACAACGGGTTAGATCACTGCTTAGGTCACTAAACTATGACGCAAGTAGCGATAGCGCGAAACTGGATAAAGAAACCATAGCGTCTTTAAAAGCATTCCAACAAAACAACTCGCTACCGATTAGCGGGGATATTGACAAAAGCACTTTATCCGCACTACTGCGTTATCTAAATGGTGGTGCAGTTGCAGCTAACAGCCAATAGTTCAGTCAATCTATTCACCCTCTGAGGCAAGGCTAAAACGGGTATCGCAGCTCCGGCAGCCATTTAGCCCAACACGATTCGAGACGACCATCCTTTTTTAAGGATGCGACTGCCGTGTTGACAACCTCCCTTAGTTCATCATTGCCTTTGCGTACAGCCATACCCCATGGGTTACGAGTTTCAACGGTAAACGCCATATCAATATCCTGCGTT
>CALJAA010000157.1 GCA_938028465.1 uncultured Granulosicoccaceae bacterium
GACTACTTGGTTGACCAAGGCATCTCTGTTTACAGACTCACAGCTTACGGTTTCGGCGAAGGCATGCCGATCGCCAAGAATGACAGCCCCGAAGGGCGAGCTCTAAATCGACGCATCGAGTTCAAGTTTTGAGTAGGATACAAATATGAACCTATTAATCACCGAGATTCTAGCCTGTCTAGCTGCCGCAAGTGTGCTGGGCTTATTCTGTGGGTGGATGCTAAAGGCTGCAACTGGCAAACGAAAGCTTGCGCAAGCCACCGAAGAGTTTGATAAAAAATACGCCGCACTCGAGGCTCGCACCCAGCAAGATGTTGAACACCTAGAAGACAGCCTTCAGCAAATGGGCGATGAGGTCAAAACGCTAACCAATTCTAATCGCTCACTTAACGACTCACTGCGTCAAAACGAAGCCAGCGTTTACAAGTCGCGTACAGATGCAATCGAGCTCAACCGACAACAGGCAGAAACACAAGAACGGCTACAACGAATCATCATGGAAAAAGATGAAGAGCTTGGTGCGTTAAAAAATAGCAACGCTAGTGCTGAACTTGGCAAAGCTGCCGCAGCGGCAGGCGTATCCGCGGCCGTGGCTGCAAAAGCTAGCGATATTCTTCAATCAGGTGCTAACGACGATACTAATAACCGAATGGATTCGTTAACTGCAAAACGCGAAGCGTGGGAGCGTGAACGTCAATCGCTCATCGAGACGTTATCAGAAGATCAGCAAACTATTGCGCTGGATCAAAACGACATCCCTAGTGAGCATCTTGATCAAACGATCAAGCTAGATAATGAGTTAATGAGTGCCAATCATGGCAACGCTTCCAGTAATACAACTGACAAAACACACGGGGACGATGTATTCGATCGATCGCTCCAAGAAGATTCCACCATCGCACTTGACGACATCGACAAACCCATCGACAACGCTATGCTTGGCGGAAAGCCAAAGTCGGACAAAGATCACTCTTCGTAACACATGGCCGCCACTTTATTTTATGTACATGACCCGATGTGCAGCTGGTGCTGGGGTTTTAGTAAAGTCTGGCAAAAAATTCAAGATCAGCTTCCAAGCACCATCAATACCCAACTAATTGTAGGCGGCTTGGCGCCAGACTCTACTGCACCGATGCCAAGCTCCATGCAACAAACCTTGCAACAAACTTGGCAGCACATAGAGCAAGTAATACCGGGCACTGAGTTTAACCATCAATTTTGGTCGCTCAATGCACCACGTCGATCCACGTATCCGGCCTGCCGTGCTGTACTGACAGCCAAGGCTCAAAATACCAATCTAGAAATACCGATGATCAAAGCCATTCAGCAGGCGTATTACCTAGATGCCAAGAACCCTTCTGATGACTCAACGCTAATCGAGTTAGCAAGCGAGATTGGTTGTGACACCGATCACTTTACACAAACCTTGAACAGCGACGACACTCAGCAAACATTGATCAGCCAAATCCACTTTGCAAGAGTTCTAGGAGCTCAAGGCTTCCCATCCTTGATTGTAGAAACAGGATCAGGGCAACGTTTAAAAGTCGCTTTCGATTACAACGATCCATGTGTCGCACTTAACAATCTTAAACATAGCCTTGATAGCTGAGTCACATCAATAACAACAACCGCCCGCACCACTTCACAGCGTAATCAGACGTCACGTACATTTGTTGGGTAACTGCCGTTACAAAGGTCGAACAAGACCTA
The DNA here is from genome assembly GCA_938028465.1 of uncultured Granulosicoccaceae bacterium. GTDB lineage: Bacteria > Pseudomonadota > Gammaproteobacteria > Granulosicoccales > Granulosicoccaceae > Granulosicoccus. The sequence continues at coordinate 1,711 of CALJAA010000157.1, forward strand.
CGCGCAGCCATGATAAATGTTTCGAAAAAATTGCTACCCATCTCACTCCTGCTGCTAGCAAGTTGCGGCGGAGGTGGTGGTGGATCCAGCATCAACGTGCCACCAGCGGTATCCGCGGCTCTACCCGCGACAGAAGTAGCCAACGCTGCACCTGATGGCCCTTTAAGCGAGCGAGAAGCCTTTCGCTTGCTCCAGCAAACCACGTTTGGCCCCACACTGGATGATGTCACGGCAGTTGCCGCGATGGGCCCAGAGGCTTGGATAAATCAGCAAATGGCGCTGCCGGGCACACAGCTTCGGCCAACGTTACTAAATAGTCGATACGATCGATGGAATGAGTACGTCAACAGCTGGTGGCGTAACGCATTGCAATCAGAAGACCAACTACGTCAACGTGTAGCATTTGCTTTGAGCCAAATACTGGTTGTCTCAAGTGCTAATGGCTTCGGCAATGAACAAGAAGCAATAACCGCTTACTACGACATATTGGTGCGACACTCATTTGGAAACTACCGTGATTTACTTGAAGAAGTAACACTGAATCCGGTTATGGGCGAGTATCTGAGCATGAAGGGCAACCAAAAGCCTGATGCCGAAAAAAATATACGCCCCGATGAAAACTACGCACGAGAATTACTGCAGCTATTTACTATTGGATTAAGCGAACTAAACCCCGACGGCACTGAAAAGCGTGATGCCGACGGAGTACCGATCCCGTCTTACACCCAACAACACGTAGAAGCGTTTGCCCATGTCTTTACCGGCTGGCACTTTGCCAATGCCGAACATTTTAGATGGCCGCAAAACAAAGACTTTATTAACCCAATGGTAGCGTGGCCTGAGTACCACGATATGGGCGAAAAGAAGCTAATTTTAGGCAAGGTGCTGCCGGCTGGACAGTCTGCAGAGGAGGATCTAAAGGGCGCATTAGATACAATATTTAGTCACCCAAATGTAGGTCCATTTATCTCTAAACAGCTAATCCAACGCTTGGTCACCAGCAATCCAACGCCTGGTTACGTTAAAGACGTTGCAGCGGTATTTAATAAAAACATAAAGGGTGAACGTGGCAACTTGGCCAGTACAGTTAAAGCCATCTTGATGCATCAAGAAGCACGCTTGGGTCATTTGGAAAACCCCTATACCTTTGGTAAAACAAAAGAGCCTCTATTACGCATGACGCAGCTATGGCGAGCATTCCCACCCGACGTTATTCACCGTGATTTTAACTACGCGTGGGCAACGGATGAGCTGCAGCAAGCACCACTACGCTCACCTACGGTTTTTAATTTCTTTCGTCCCGAATTTAGCCAACCTGGTGAGATAGCCGACAGTGGTTTGGTATCCCCAGAACTGCAAATACTGGATGAGAATTCCATCATTACCCTCACTAGCCGTTTGGCCGCGAGTGTTTTGTATTCAAATAATTACAATTCAAATCCAAACAATGAACGAATCACCATCAATATCGATAGAGAGATGCAGCTAGAGCCCAACCCAGACGCACTTATTGAACATCTTAATAAAGTATTGCTAGGCGGGCAGATGTCGGAAGAATTGAAGCAAGAAGTTAAGCTGCTAATGGCAAGCCGACCCAACGAAAACGCTGCATCACTGCGTGTAGTTGAAGCGATCTTTTTGATCGTATCCTCACCAGAAGCATCGGTACAAATCTAACTAGGCATACAGCATGAGTGAATACAATCGACGACGGTTTTTAAAGCGTGGCTGCCAAGCAATAAGCACCGCAGGCTTAGCATTGGGCGCAAACCCGATGCTTACTTTGGCACGCGCTGCTGAAACGGATTTTTCCGCTAGCGATGACTATCGCGCATTGGTTTGTATTTTTTTGCAAGGCGGCAGCGATGGTTTTAGTTTATTTGTACCAACCGCCAATGGTGACTACCAAGACTACGCAAATTCTAGAAAAGCCTTAGCAGTTGATCGCAATAACTTACTAGAGCTAAGCACGCAGTCAGGCCCACAGATCGGCATTCACAGCGCAGCCGCCCCACTTCAGTCCTTGTTTAACGATGGCAAACTATCGATGGTATCCAATGTAGGTAACTTAATTGAACCTACTACGATTCAACAATACAAAGACAAAACAGTGCAACTGCCAGCCCAATTGTTCTCGCATTCAGATCAAGAAATTCAATGGCAACAACTGCAGGGCCGAAATCGTGGCACAGATGGCTGGGGTGCAATTGCAGCTGATTACTTGTCTCAATACCAAGAGCGTGATTACCTCACATCAATTTCATTGGCAGGTTCTAACTACTGGCAAGCAGGCTACGGCCAACGCCCTTTTACTATGAAGGAAACAGGTGTGCTGGAGTACGCCGGACTTGATATTAACGATGAGTGGGAAGGTGTACGAGCCGAAGCGTTTAATCGCGTTATGCAACAAAATCAAACCAATGTACATGCCAGTGCATTTGCAGACATTCAAAACCGTGCGCGTAATGTCACCGCAGAATTAGGCCGCGTTCTGGAAAGCAACAGCGCGCTTGTGCTTGCTCAACCGGTTGAAGGCACGCTTGCCTCGCAACTCAGTATGGTTGCGCAACTTATCGCAGCACGTGAGCAACTGGGATTGCATCGACAAATTTTTTATGTCGAAATGAAAGGCTTTGACGTACACGATAATCAAAACGCGGATAACGCTACCCTCTTTGCAGAGTTAGCGGAAGGTATGTCATTTTTCCAAAACACCTTAGAACAAATTGGCATGGCCGAGCAGGTGACTACTTTCACTGCCTCTGATTTCGGTAGAACACTCACTAGCAATGGCGATGGGACAGACCATGGTTGGGGCAACCATATGATGGTGATGGGTGGAGCCGTAAACGGTGGACAGATAATAGGTGAATTGCCAAGCATGGCAGTTGAAGGGCCGGATTCTGTTCATAACGGCCGAATACTGCCTAAAATCTCAGCCTCTCAATATGCCGCATCGCTTTTAGAGTGGGCCGGCTTGGAACAAGCCCAGCTGCAGCATGTTTTACCTAATTTGGTTAATTTTGATGGGCATGATTTGGGTATTTTTAGTTAAGGACCGGCGGCTGCCATCCCAGGCAGGTTTGTCATCCCTGCGTAGGCGGGCTAGGTGCCCTGCAGGGTAGTTCCACTTCAAACCGTGCATGGATCCCCGCCTTCGCGGGGATGACAGCAAATCAACTCATCAACGCAAGCAAGCCTGTTCGTTCATCAAACACTCCCCGATACAACATATCGGCAGATACGTAGAGCAGCACGATCAAGCCAGCCCATGATATCCATGGGTACTTTGCCAGTAACCTCATGATTAGCGTTGCTGCAAAAGCCATGAGTACGATAGCCAGACCTAATCCGAAAACCAATTGGCGGGTGTCACCATCAGCGATAGCTGCGACCGCCAGAACGTTATCTAATGACATGGATACATCGGCGATAGTAATCGAGATCAATGCCGATTTCAGGCTTCGGCGTGGCGCACCCGTGTAGCCTTCTGTTTCATCAGCAGCTGCTTCCAATGCGTGCTCGGCTTTTTCATCTATATTTTCGCGGATTTCCTGAAATAGCCTCCAGCAAACCCAAAACAACAATATGGCACCGATAAAATAGATGCCGGGAATACCCAGTAACTTGGTCGCGATAACAGCAAACACGACTCGCAACACGGCGGCGATCACCATGCCGTATAAAATGGCTTTTTTACGTAACTCGGGCGCTAGCCCAGCCGCCGCCATACCGATAATCAAGGCGTTGTCGCCTGATAAAACCAGATCAGCGATGATGATCTGACCAAAACCCGCTATTTGATCAAGCATGGCTTGCCCCCTCTCGAACTACGGGTAGTTGTGCCGTTATCAGCAGTAGCTCAATTGGTGTGAGCACCCTGCTATCGCATGCGCATGGTGTATTCAAAGTATTCGACATGATGTTTGCCTTTTTCGAACGAGTTGTTAGTTAAAAAAACTGAGCCCTTCAACCAACAAAGACCCGTAACTGACATGCCTAATGCGATCAGTTACGAGTCTTTGTCGTAGTACGACGTGGTTGCTTTCTACCCTCCCATAACCTCAGGAAGCCACAGTACAAGCTGCGGAAATATGAAGATCAGTATCAAGCCCACAAGCTGAACTAGCATGAACTGCATCATGCCAAGGTAGATGTCTTTCAAATCCCAATCTGGCACCACGCCTTTCAAGAAATAAGCAGAAAGCGCTACAGGGGGCGAAAGCCAAGCCGTTTGTAAGTTCACTGCGACCAGAATGCCGAACCAGACCATCAGGTCATAGCGGTCCAAACCATGCACATCAAGTGCTTGGACTGTCGGCAACAAAATCGGCACAACGATCAAAACGATTGGCACCCATTCCAAAGGCCAGCCCAATAGAAAGATCAACGCCATGACGAGAAGCAGGATCATATATGGCGACATATCAAGGCCCAAGAGCATCTCTGTCATCATCTTCGGCGTGCCCAGCGCACTGAATTCAGCACCGAAGAAATTAGACGCTGCGACTAGGAACATGATCAACACGGTGATCTCGAGCGCTTTGACCAAGCTGTCAAAGAAGCTAGGGATATTAAATTTGCCATAGCCAATTGAAAGCAAGATCGAACCAAAGGCACCCATCGCTGCAGCTTCAGCTGGAGTCGCAAAGCCGAGAAGGATCGAACCAAGAGCGAAGGAGATCAGAATCGTTGGTGGCATTAAGCCTGCGAAGAATTCGTTCCAAAGATCCGAGAAGTAGAAGTCATTGCCTGTCGCTTTGTCATAGATTGGTCGACCCAGAAACGCCAACAACGCAGTAAATGCGGCAAGCACAATCGACATGATTGGTAAGCCGCCATCACCCATATTGGCGAAGATCATATAAAGGTGGAACAACACAGCAATTGGTACAGCAATCCGCAATATGCTCGGCTTTTTATAAGCGGCATAGGCAAAGGCCGTGGCTGCTGCCATAACGACTAAGCCTCCGAACGGCATCAGTCCAGCAAACGCGCCGCTAATGCCGAGGCCGAAAATGCGGCACAAGGTCAGCACGCCGAGGCAGATTAAGGAGACTTCAGCCCCATAAAATCTAGACGTTTCTGGCTGGTCTTCTTCGGCAAGAATCGGCCCCAATGACGGGTTAATCCAACAGCGACCCAATGTGTAAATCAAGTAAAGAGAGGCCAGAAGCGCACCCGGTATGAAAGCGCCGCGGAATAAATCAAGCGTAGAGACTTCTAACACCGGACCCATAACAATCAACATGATCGACGGTGGGATTAATATGCCCAAGGTGCCACCTGCTGTAATCGTACCAGCGGCTAGTTTTACGTCGTAACCGGATCGGGTCATTGTCGAACCCGCCATAATGCCAAGTAGCGTTACAGAAGCACCAACGATTCCGGTCGCAGCGGCAAAGATAGTTGAGACAATCAACACGGCAATAAACAGTGCGCCGCGTACTCGGGCCATGATCATTTGGATTGACGCAAACAAACGTTCCATTAATCCAGCCGCTTCCATAACGATGCCCATCAATACAAACAACGGCACAGCCATAAGCTGATCGTTCAACATGGTTGAGTTAGTGTTCAACGTCATCAACAGCGTAGTGAGCTTGAAATTCGCGCCCCAGATACCAAACACAAAAGCGAGGAAGATCAGCGTGAACGCGATTGGGAAACCGATGAAAATAACGAACAGCATCGCACCAAGCATGATCAACCCGATAGTGGGTTTATCAAGGTTTGGTCGCGCCTTCATCACGTTACTGAACCATTCTCCACCCGGTACGCTATCGGGTACAAAGACGGCCAGAACTAACCAAAGCAGCGCGATCAAATAAATTGGCAGGAAACGCACAAACCAACGTTCGCGCGCTTTGCCCATTTTATGAAAGGCGCGGAAAATTTCCGGAATACCTTGTAATGTTAATAAGAATGCACCGATTGGCATAGCCAAGCGCGCAGGCCAAAGTAATGGCCCCCAAGCGCTATCTATTTGCATGGTTTCACCAGCAAATAGACTTGCCTTAAAGGCGGCCCACATGCCAATTGGCTCATCACCCCGACTCGCAGCCATGCGCAGAGCTTCCCACCACTGGCCGAAAGAAACATTTGACCCAGCAAACGAAGTCCACCAGAACTCTATCGATACAATGGTAAAGAAGATCATCGACGGGATGAATAGCAACAGGTACAGCGTTGCATCAACAGTCGCTTGAGTTTTGTCTGACCAGAATCGGTATAGAAAATCTGCACGGATATGAACACCGCGCATCAACCCGTAGCCCGCAGCAGCCATAAAAAGAATACCGGCAAGCATCCGGCTGGTGTCGTAGACCCAAAGCGTGGGCCCTAAGTTGAGTGTTCGTGCTAAGTCTTCAAAGCCTGCATTTTGAAGAATCGAAAAAGAGTTACGCGAGATCACCTCAAAGACGACCACGGCGATCAAAGGCACCAAAAGAAGCGCAATAATCTGACCGACTCGGTAGTTCACCACATCGATGACAGCCGTGATAGGACGCTGCCATGAGGTCATGTCCTCAGGAGTTTCACCAGGGGCTTCAGCACGGCGTTCGGCGATCAGCTCGTCGGCGATTTCCAGATCTTCTGGTTTGGGATCTTCAGCCATGTGGTGGTGTTTCCTTCGTTAGATGGGGAATTGAAACCCGCATTTTTTACAAACGTTACTTCTTCCAAACTCGCAGATGGCGCTTGGAAAACAAAAAAAGCACGGGCTCTGTAAAGAGCCCGTACTTAGCCGTACATATTTAACTATGAGTCAAGAATAAATGTACGGGCTCCGCGCAGGAGCCCGTGCAGAGTTGACGTTACTTCAATGTGTCAGCGTGTGCTTTGCCCAAACTTGCGTTTGAAGCCTGCGCACCAGCCCAGAATGGAACCGCAATGTCAGCGAAGTCTTTTTGAGACTGCCAAACTTCTGCGAAAAATTCATTCTCGTCTGCTGCTTTCTGCAACGCTCTCTTTGCAGCAGCCATGTACTCAGTGAAGTAGTCAGCTGGAGTATCTTCTAGGATAACGCCGTGGTTATCTGTTAGATCTTTCAGCGCTTTACCGTTTTCGTAGATGCGGTAAGACATTGACTTAGACAGTGAAGCATTTGCCGCAACTTCTAGCGCCTTCTTCTCAAGATCAGTCAGACCGTTGTATACATCAAGATTCAAATACATGTCGGCGTTTACTACAACCTGGTGTAAACCTTGTAAGTAGTAGTGCTTCAACACTTTCTGGAAACCGAAAACTGAATCAGGCTTAGGGCAGCACCATTCAGCAGCGTCGATAGTGCCTTTTTCTAGTGCTGGCAAGATATCACCACCACCCATTGCAACTGCAGGTACGCCGATGTCAGCATATGCTGCGCCAACCATGCCTGGAGGCGCACGGAAACGCATCTTACGGAAGTCATCCATAGACTCGATTGGCTTAGGGAACCAACCTAGTGCTTCAGGACCAACCGGCTGTAGCATGAAACCTTTGACGTTTACGCCCATTTCGCCCCAAAGGCGGTCATAAAGCTCTTTACCACCACCAAACTGGAACCAGCTTAGGAATGCGATGTTGTCCATGCCAACACCAGCACCTGCAACAGGCGCTCCGAATAGGTTTGCCGCAACGTGCTTGCCGCCCCAGTAGTGAGTCCATGCAAAGCCAGCTTCAACAAGACCAGCGTCTACTGCGTCCATGATGTCGCGAGGACCAACAACAGCGCCAGCAGGTAGTACTTCGATCTGTACAGAACCACCAGTTAGATCAGAAACGTCTTGCGCAAACGCTTCTAGCATAACCACTTCGTCAGCAGTGTTAGGCAACACCGATTGCACACGAATAGTGGTGGTCTCAGCGTAAGCAGTACCAACTGCCATTGCCGCACTCAGAGCAGTTGCGCTGAGAAAATGTGAAAATTTCATAGTTCCTCCAAAGGAATTATCGTAACGAGGGAGGCGATTGGTTTGCTCGGTATTCGCGCAAGCTTTTCTCCTCCATTGGGTAGTTTAAATGCGCCGCTTAGGCTCGTTTCAACAGGGCGGATGAACCTGTTCGTGACCTGCAGCAAGCCACGGTAGAGTCGCACTATTAGTGGGGAGTGTCAAACTGTGTCTAGCTCAGATAAAACCAGAATTTCAAAAATTAAGCGGCGGCTAGTGCAAAAATGTAAGCGATTACATCATTGTGGCATAAGGATCCTAGAATCAATTAAATTTTTGGACCAATAAAATATCGGGAATTGGACCCAATTCATCGTAGTGCAGTGATGCGGGTAAGGGTCGCTATGCGCCGTATCGGACGACCACAGAATGGGCCCACAAATTCATCGTGGGCAGATTTTTCAAATGATCAGCGTTGGGATTGTTCAGTATGCTGATCTGGATATGATTTATCATGGCTGTCTGGGTGCTCGAGCTAACGCCGAGTTAACCACTAATTTCATTTAACTACACCCACAAGCAATTTTTGTTATGCATGCACTTTTTTATCTCGGCACAGAATCACTAGGCTACCAAGAAGCACCTGACCCAGTCCCCGGCGAAGGCCAATCGCTGGTGCGCGTGCAGGCTGCGGGCATCTGCGGCTCTGATATGCACGCCTACCACGGTTTGGATGCGCGGCGTGTTCCACCCATGATTCTTGGCCATGAATTAGCCGGTACAGTAGAAAGCGGCCCGTTGACTGGCCAGCGAGTTGCGATCAATCCGATGCTCACTTGCTATACATGCAGAGAATGCCTAGCCGGCAATCCTAACCGGTGCCAACAGCGAGATCTATTGGGCCTTGGACAAGCCGGTGGATTTGCCAATTTAGTGACAGTTGATTCGCGTAATCTTTACGTCCTACCCGATGATCTTAGTTTCGTTGATGCATCATTAATGGAACCCACTGCGGTATCAGTACATGCTGTTGTTATGGCGGAACGAGCGCTAACGCGCCCGTTGTCCGAAAGCCGAGTCTTGGTAATTGGTGGCGGCGCTATCGGTTTGCTGGCGGCACTGATCGTACGAAACAAAGGTGCTCGCTCATTACACGTTGCCGAAACCAACGCACCCCGCCGAGACACGTTAAAACAACTTGATGCAGGCACCGTATTTGACCCACTCAATGGCGAACAACCCAATGAAAGCACCTTTGACCTAGTGATCGATGCAGTTGGCAGTGGCGCAACTCGCGCAATGGCTAGTGCTTTAGTGCGCGCTGGCGGCGTGATCTCACATGTGGGTTTGCAAGATGACAAGCCTGGCCTTGATACGCGAAAGCTAACCCTGCAAGAGGTGACATTTATTGGTCACTACACCTACAGCCCCATCGATCTAAAAGCTGCGCTAGATTTAATCCACCGCGGTGCGCTTGGACCGCTAGATTGGGTCGAACAACAGCCGTTATCAAACGGTGCAGATGCGTTTCGTTCGATACATACTGGTGCTGCCGCATCCCCTAAAATTGTGTTGCTTCCGGCCGAGTAAACTCCGGTGTTTTATCCGTTATACTGCGCGGGTGAAAACTGCTCAAACCCAAAAATTGATCGCACTGATCTCACTAGCTTTGCTAGTGAGTGTCGGCAATATTTTTAATCTTGCCTATGCGCTCGAATACGAATGCACCGCCCAAAACGATCAGCGTTTCATCAGCCTAGAAATGCCAGGCGAAGAACACCTCTGCGAAGTATCCGTCACCCTTAAAAACGGACAGAGAGATGTTAAATGGTACGCCAACAGCGAATCCGCATTTTGTACCGAAAAAATAGCAGAGCTAAAAGGTAAGTATGAAGAGCTGTGGGGGTTTACCTGTGCACAATGGCCAGACACCGATGGAATTGATGCGCTTAACAAGCGACACCGCGTTATCCTTGATGCCGAACTTAAAAAACAGATTGCTATAGGTAAAAAAAGTAACCCCAGTTACGTTATCAAGGCAGTGAAGGCTAGTGCCAGCACCGACAGCACCGAAAATCTATCCCTGCTCGCCCTGCAATTTTTCAAATCAAAAGGCGAAAAACCCATAGAGGATGAAACCCATATTATTCACGACAATGGGGTTTCTTGGTTTACTCATTCACGCGTCAAAACACTCGCCTCATATATTCCCGACGAGAACGAATACAAAGTTAACAGCGCACTTATATCTTCCATAGAGAGTGACGGCACACTTGAAGTAGCCACTATGGTCAGCGATAACAAAAATCAACAAAATTGCTACGGTGCCCAAACGTTTTTAAGCAATGTGGATGGCAGCTTGGTACCACGCTCACCGCATCGGTTTGTGTGCCAATAACACGCCACTAACGTAATTAAGCTAAGCGCGCGCCATTGGGTACCTCGTGAGTTGGGGACACCAAAATAACTGACTCATCTTCGCGGTAGCAGCCTGTCACTAAGCACTCGGACATAAACGGGCCAATCTGCTTTTTCGGAAAATTCACTACGCCAATAATTTGCTTACCAATGAGCTCCTGCGCCTCGTAGTGCGTGGTGATCTGTGCACTTGATTGGCGTTGCCCAATTTCGGGGCCAAAATCAATGACGAGTTTATACGCAGGCTTTCTTGCCTCAGGGAAGGGCTTCACATCAACAACCGTACCGGCTCTTAGTTCAACTTTTTCAAAATCCGTCCACGATATCTCGTTCATATTACTTCCCTTCAATTCCTGGAAAACGCTTAAAAGAAAAACTCGCCTACCAAAAAATAACAGTATCTGCACAATCTAAACAGCCTGTCATTCGATAACGCACTCTAACTCCCTTCACGCCTTGGTTTTATCACCATTAGCACCGATAAATTGGTCACAAATGAACTGCGAATGATAGGTGTATCACGCGCAATTTGCCACATACATCACCAAATTGAAAGCACTAAAAGCAATATGCGAAACGGGGCGCAACTTCGGTTTTAGCGCTCGATAAAACCAAAGGTCAGCCGAAAAATTGTGTGAGAGAAAAAACTTAAGAGCAAGCGCTAACCAAACGACTTGCTCCGCTTTATAAAACAAAAACGAGAGAATACACACATGCATAAGGCCAAAGTATTAATGATCGCTACCGCCGCAACGCTTGCAGTAGGTTGTGCAACAGATGATCCCAACCGTCGTACTAAAACCGGTGCAGCAATCGGCGCAATAGCTGGTGCAGTAATTGGCAACCAAAGCAGTAGCAAAAACGGTAAATACGTTGGTGCGGCTGTTGGCGCGCTAACGGGCGCAGCTGTTGGCAACTATATGGATAAGCAACACGCTAGGCTAAACCGAGAGCTTGCAGCTGAAAGCCGTAACAATGAAATCAGTGTAACTCGCATTGATGAAGAAACACTAAAGATAAACGTGGCGAGCGAAGCATCGTTTGATCACAATAGTGCGGATATCAAAGCAGGTTTTCGCAACAGCTTACAAAAAGTGGGCGATGTTGTTTCAGAATACAACGCTACGGCTGTACACGTAATCGGCCACACTGATAGCACAGGCTCTAACAGCTACAACCAACAGTTGTCTGAAAAGAGAGCCAGTGCCGTATCACGTCATTTGAGCCGTAACGGCGTTGATCGCACACGCTTGCGTATGTCCGGTCGTGGCGAAAACCAACCAGTTAGTGACAATGGCAGTAGCGCTGGCCGAAGCCAAAACCGTCGTGTAGAAATTTATTTGAAGACGATCGTTGAAGGCCGCGAGAATGAGGCATATCGCCCACCATCGCCAGAGCGATAATCACTACCAAAAAGCACAAAACAAAAAGCCGCGCCCTGCGCGGCTTTTTGCGTTTTGGCTTTCGAGCATTTGGGCAATACTACAGCGGCCAGAAGAACATGATCAACGGCACACTGATTACCGTAATAATTATTTCGAGCGGTAACCCCATACGCCAGTAATCGGTAAACTTATATCCACCTGGCCCCATCACCAAGGTATTACATTGATGCCCAATAGGCGTTAAGAATGCACACGATGCACCTACTGCAACACACATTAAGAACGGATCGATACTAACTTCAAGCGCTCTTGCCATGGCAATACCCAACGGCGCCATCACTAAAGCCGTAGCGGCATTATTAATAACATCTGACAGCAACATAGTGACCACTAGCAACAAGCCTAGTATCAACGGTATGGGCATCCCCTGCGTTATGCCGATTAGTGAGTTGGCAACCAATTGCGTAGTGCCGGTAGTGGTTAAGGCGTTTCCTACCGGAATCATCGCGGCCAATAAAACAATCACTGGCCAATCAATATCATCATAGATTTGCCGCGGCGATAAAATCCCAGTTAAGACATAGGCCCCGATTGCTAGCAAAAAGGCGATAGGTAAACTGACAAAACCTGAAATACCCAACGCAATCGCTGCAGTAAATATCATACCTGCCACCGCCACTCTGCGTGTGCGATTAAGATCAATCGGACGTTTAGCTAAAGGCCATAAACCTAAGGTATTAAAGTGTTGATCAACTGAATCGGCATCACCGCGCAACAACAATACATCACCAGCACGAAACGTTTGCTGTCGTAATCGCTGGGTGACTGGCCGGCCATTTCGCGCCAATCCCACCAGCGCCAAGGTGCGGCCCGTTTCTCGTCGGATAAGCTCAACGCCATTACCGACAACAGATGAGTTATTACTCACGACGCCTTCAACCATCACCTCATTTTGTGGGTCTGGCTCAACGAACGCAGGTGTTGCAGAACTTAATAATTCAAGGCCATGCTTTTGTAAAAATTCTTTTAAGTCAGATGGATCAGCACGTAGTATTAAAATATCTTCTTGCGCTATTTGGTAGTTAGCGCGAACCGCTTTTGCGAAACGCCGTTTTCCAGCCACGCCAATGACCTCGACGTTACTCTCTCCGGTGTCGGTCTCACCCAACATCGTACCAACCAACGGAGATGTCTCAGGCACCTTGGCTTCGGTTAGGTAGCCGCCTACTTCAAATAACTTACCACCGGGGTTATGCTCTAAGCGTTCCTTAGGGATCAAGCGCCAACCAATAAAGGTAATAAACAAACCACCCACAATCGCGATGGGCAAACCAACTGGCGTAAAATCAAACATACCAAATGGTTGCCCAGTTTCTGTTGCTCGAATACTGGCAACGATAATGTTGGGCGGCGTACCAATTAGGGTCATCATGCCACCTAATAAACTGCCAAACGCCAGTGGCATTAAAATCAACGCGGGTGATCGCCCACGTTCTTGAGAGGTCGATAACGCGATTGGCAGCAACAAGGCCAATGCACCAACGTTATTCATAAACGCCGACGCTACTGTCACAACCGCAGTCATTGCCGCAATGTGCATGATGGGTGTTTCAGTGAGGTGAGAGATGCGGCTGGCTATCTCGTCTACCACACCGGCATTTTTCAACGCGCTACTGATAATCAGTACCGCAGCAACTGTAATGACCGCCGGATGGCCAAACCCTGCAAAGGCCTCATTAGGGTCAACAAGCCGAGTCACGACGCAAGCCACAAGAGCGGCCATGGCCACTAGGTCATATCGCCACTTACCCCAGCCAAACATCAGCATGGCCATAAAAAGGATGGCACTTATGATGATCTGTTCTGTTGTCATTAAATTAAGCTCGGTTGCACGCCTTTTGCATTGTACTCGGGCATACCATTAATTGCCCCTAAAGCCGGTGTCTCAATGAACCCAAACAATCAGATGGCCGCGGCCACCAGTAAAACCGTCGACTTCGAAATTGACGGTAAGCAGCACGGATTTTTGGCGCTCCCGTATTCGAGCGAGCAATCCGCCTGGGGTTGCATTCAATTGCCTATCACTGTAATCCGCAATGGCGAGGGACCCAGTGTAGCCATGTTGGCCGGCCTATTTGGCGATGAGCCTAATGGCACTATCGCCTTACACCGCCTAGCTCGCGAAATCGACCCGGCCAATGTGTCTGGCACTTTGTTAATTTTGCCGTGCCTTAACCCACCTGCTGCACAGAACTATAGTCGGCGTTCGCCACTAGACAACAAAAACCTTAACCGATGTTTCCCGGGCGATGTAAATGGTAGCGTTAGCGAACGTATTGCCCACATCATCAGCAGTGAAATAATCGACCGGGCCGATGTGGTGTTGGATATTCAATCCGGCGGCCAATCAATGGCCTACGCTCCATCTGCCGTGGTGCACTTTTTGAAAGACCGCAAACAACAAACACTAAACGAAGAATCAATGATTTCATTCGGTGCACCTAACAGCGTGCGAATGCTTGAACTACAAGAGCGCGGCATGCTCGATAGCCACGTGGAATCACTTAATAAAACGATGCTAACTATTTTGCTTGGTGGAGGAGGCGGTGTTGATAGCAATGGACTTAAGATAGCCAACACTGGCTGCCGCAATACGTTGATTCAACTTAAGGTGCTAAACGAAGACATTCAATTACGAGCCACTCGTATGCTAGAAGTTGAAGACGATAGCGGCATGATCAGCGCACCTTGTGGTGGCATGTTGGAATTATTTGCATCTGCCGGCCAAGAGGTTTATCTAGGCAATCCAATTGCACAAATAATCAACCCAATGCAAACAGGTGCAAAACCCATATCAATAGTGTCGACCAAAAACGGCATCATGCTAGCGCATCACTTTAGCGGGCTTATTCGCCAAGGCGATTGCTTGGCGATCCTGGCGGATGAAGTGCAACGTTAGTTGTCATCCCCGCGTAGGCGGGGATCCACGCATGATTTAAAATGGACCCCCGCCTTCGCGGGGATGACAGTACTAGCGGGAATGGCAGCCTCCCTAGGATGACAGCTAAACCAATTCAGCTTCTAGCTTTTTAGCCAACGCAGGCTCAATGTTAAGCGCACCGGCTAACGAATCCATGTATTCACGCTCCTTCGCATCTGCAAAATCAATCACCATGGCAGAGGCAAGGTAGAGTTCTGCCGCAGCTTCGGGCGTATCAGCATCGGCAGCCACGCTGTCAATATTCATTGGCTTATCTAACTCGCTTAACAAGAATGACGTGATGTCGTCTTCTAAGCCTAAGCTCTTGAGCTGTGAAGTGATGATTTTGCGTTCATTCGCATCAATATGGCCATCAGCCTTTGCTGCAGTGATCATAGCTCGCACAATTGACTCACTACGCACATTAGCTTCAGGTTCCGCCAACTCATCAATGGGTGTACCGTTAATCCGTGTGGCTCTACCACTGGCTTCTGGTTGAGATGCTTGCCAATCATTAAACGCTTTATAAGCTAAACCACCTACCGCAGCTAAGCCGCCTACCTTTACTGCAGTGCCCGTTAAACGTCGCCCACCTTTGGTACCGAGTAACAATGCAATTGCACCCGCTGCCACCGCACCCTTTTTAAGCCCATCCAACATTTGCTCACGCTCAGGGCCTGACTCTGGTACGTTGAGTTTGCTTTCAGCCATCTCGATGCCTTTTTTAGTAGCACGTTGAGAGCTTTCAAGTAAGTTGTCGAGTATTGCTTTGGTATCCATAGGTATCTCGCGGTTATTTCAATTAACATCAGTATGCAGCTATTTTAAACGCTTAACCACCAGCCACACATGAAAACAACTGTAAGCGTCATTATTCCAACTTACAACCGCCGCCATACCTTGGCCCGCGCGATTGATTCCGTGTTAGCACAACAACACCCTGCGCATGAAATCATCGTTATTGATGATGGATCCACCGATGAAACACTGCAGTGGCTTAACAGCAGTTACTCGCAGCTAAACGTGATTTCTCAGCAAAATAAAGGCGTGTCCGCTGCTCGTAATAGCGGTATTGCTAAAGCGTCTGGTGAATGGATTGCATTGCTCGATTCAGACGACTACTGGTTTCCACAAAAACTAACTGTTCAGTTACAACTATTACAACAATCCGATGCTCGATTATGTCATTCAGAAGAACATTGGATCCGGTCCGGTAAACGTGTAAACCCAATGAACAAACATCAAAAAACAGGTGGCTGGATTTTTCAGCAATGCTTACCCTTATGCGCCATCTCACCCTCAGCTAGTTTAATCAACCGCGCCGTGTTTAAAGAACTAGGTGGTTTTGATGAAACCCTGCCCGCCTGTGAAGACTACGACTATTGGCTACGCCTATGCAGCCGCGAACCCGTTGCGTATTGCGAGGATGCGCTCATCCAAAAATACGGCGGTCATGATGATCAACTATCCAAACAGCACTGGGGCATGGATCGGTTTCGTCTAGAAGCCTTAGCCAAGCTGTTGCGAAGCCATGTCCATCAACCGTTTCTGCGCCGCGATGACTACCAAGCTGCCTTACAAACCTTCAACAACAAGCTCTCTATCTACTGCGCTGGCGCAATTAAACGCAGCCGTGATAAACATGTGGCAGAATTAAAGCACCAATACGCCGACATCCTGTCGCTCGCTGATTAAACTTTAAACACTCAAATACCATGGCAGCACTACTCTTTCGATTACGCAATGTTCCTGAAAACGAGGCTGTCGCTGTGCGACAAATGCTTGATGAGCACCAAGTGGATTATTACGAAACGGAAGCTGGCAATTGGGGGATATCTATGCCCGCTATTTGGATCAATGACGATTCTCGATTAACTGAATACAAGGAATTGATCAACGAATGGCAACAAAGTTATGCAGCCACGGCAAGAGCTGAGTATTTACAACGCAAAGCCAAAGGCCTAGAACCCAGCCTATTTGATCGAATAAAATCGCGCCCGCTGCCGTCGTTACTGGCTATTGGGTTTTCACTTTTTATAATCTACGTGATGCTCGGCCCAATGTGGAACCTCTTCCGCCCTTAGCTCGGGTAACCAAATCTAAAAGTGCAATCAGCACAAACCAATAATTTGAAATCATCCATTTAGCCCTTCTGCCACCTTCCAAATCCCGCGCTACTCCAAACCCTTGCAGCTGTGTAATTCAGTTCAGGTGTCGCGATTGTTAATCGAGGCCCGATTTTCGCTATGCAATCCACTGATATCACATGTGGTTTTGCCACTAACTATCGGTTTTCTTTAAGTTTTAATTCAGGTTCGGCCGCTAACCTCCGCGGCTGACCCAACTAGCGATATGGAGTAATTGAGATTCAAATGCGTGTTCAAAAACATTGTTTACTAGTTTTGACCTTATTAGGCGGATTGACCGGTGGTTTAGTCAGTGGAGCCGCGATTGCAGATTCACAAGCACCATCAATACCCAATGGCGTAAACGCACAGGCTATCGATAGCAGCTCTGTCAGAGTGAGCTGGAATCAGCCGTGGGATAACGTTGCTATCGAGGGATATAACATCTATCGAAACAACCAGTACTACGCTACCGTTTTCAATACTAATTACATTGATTACAGCGTCTCAAGTGGTGGAAACTATGAATACGCTATCGTGGCATTTGATGCCGCTAAAAACTACACAACTTTATCTGCAAAAGTGGCAGTCACGGTTGCTAGCAACAACAATCAAGAAGCCGCCCCGGCACCGACTAACAACGATCAAAATCTAACCGTGCCCTCGGGACTACGGTCGAGCGTAGAAAACGGCAATGCTGCAGTAATTTATTGGTCTGCTCCTCAGGGTGATGTTAAGGGATACAACGTTTACCGTGACGGTAGTTACATCACGTCAACTGCAAACACAGAGTATCGCGATACCCAAATGAGCTGGGGTCAAGATCATCGTTATCAAATTGTTGCGTATAGTCAAAACAACACCTTCTCTGAAAAATCTGCAGAACTGACAGTCAATACAGCCAACAACAACCGCAGCGCAGAACGTCCACAATCTGACCCTGTGCAACAGAGCGCTAGCCCTGCGCAACAATCAGGCGGCGTGCCTGAGGGTTACAGCCAAGTTTTTGCTGATGAGTTTCAGCAGTACAGCTTGGATTCAAACAAGTGGAATAGTCAGTACCGGTGGGGACCATGGCTGACGATCAATGAAGAGAAGCAATTTTACGTTAATCGATTACAAAATCCTGATTTTGGTCATTCGCCATTTTCGTTTGATGGCGAGCACATGACGATCTCCGCGATTCGTACTCCTGAACATCTGAAATCCAGTGCTAATTGGAAGCCGTATTTGTCTGGTGCCTTAACCACGTACAACAAATTTAAAATGAAGTACGGCTACGTTGAGATACGTGCAAAGCTACCAAAGGGAAAAGGCCTATGGTCAGCATTTTGGCTATTGCATAACAACGATTACGATCGTCGTCCTGAAATCGACGTCGTGGAATACATCGGTGATAAGCCCAATATTGCTTACAATACCTATCACTATTATTTAAACGGGCAGCTTAAATCGTCTCCTACGATGGAGGCCTCAGGCCCAGATTATTCACAAGGGTTCCACACATATGCAGTGAAGTGGGAGCCAGGCTTGATTACATGGTATGTGGATGGTGTTGAGCGAAACCGCTTCCAAGATGGCAATGCCTCTTGGGAAGATATGTATTTGCTCGTCAACCTTGCCATAGGTGGCAAATGGGCCGGGGATCCTGATGGCAACACGCAGTTTCCAGCTCAAATGACTATCGATTACATTAGGGCTTATCAGAAGAACTGAGTAGCTCACCAGGCAACACAGAAAGGTGTAAATCTAGGGCGGCTCACGGAGCCGCCCTTTTTTTTGCCAGTTGAGTAGCAATTCCGGACGCGGCCATTAGCGCCGGCGCCATCGACTAGATAGACTGCTCTCATGATCAGGCAGTTGCACTTCTTTAACGTCACTGGTGAAAAAACCGGTACCAGCCCACATTTCGGCTTTATCGCAACAGCGATAGCCTTACTGCTACTCAGCGGCTGCGTCAGTACGAATCAAGCGCCAAAACCACGAACATCCGTGGCAGCCCAAACAGCCGAGCCTCCTCGACCCCAATCACAACAACTCACCCAGGCCGATATACGGCAGCTATTTCTAACGTCGCGATCACTCGTAACCGACCACACTGGCACAAACCTTCAGCACGTTGATCTTGTATTTGCTAGCGACCGCGAAATTAGCAGCGAAGTGTTTTCAGAAACCCAACGCTTAATCGCAAGCCAGTTTACAAACTCCGTTTTTGCCAGCCATTTTTTAGATGCGGTGATGTCTAGCCAGGAAGGGACATACGCAGCGTTATTTGCCACAGAACGCGCACAAGTTATGTTGAGCACAACATTGCTCCAAAACTACTTGGGCGGCTTGCCTCAAGATGGAAAGATTAAACGCGCCGCGGTGCAAGCACTGTTGATACATGAACTTGTACATGCATCAGACGATGCACGCTACGGCATACACGAAAACCGAAAACTAAATTTTCGTGCATCGTTCGCCCAGTCAGCAACTTTTGAAGGCCATGCCCAATGGCTAACACGAAAAATTTGTAAGCTCGCCGAATGCAGCTCAGGTTTGGACGCACTCGATAATTTTATGTTCAGTCGTGACAACCCACCGAATCAACTAACGCAATCAGTGCAAGCGGTTAGCCGAAACGTACTAGAGTATTCTTATATTGAAGGCGAGCGATTCATGCAAAAACTTGCGGCGCGACCTAACGGTGATCGCTTAATAGACCAGCTATTATCAAACCCACCTCAAGACCCAATCCAAATACTTGACCCTGATAGTTACCCCAACGTTAAACGCGAAGGCCGCAACCAAAACTTACTAAAGGCTGCTGACAATGCCGACCACCATTGGCGCGAACAGCCATGGGCATTGGTAGAAACCTCTCCCCTAAAGGGTGTCAATCTTAGGGCTGAACCGGGCAAGCGCGAAGCAGCCATCGATGGCTTTACGCGATTGATTACCTCTATGGTGGCTGCACAGCTATACAACCAAGACGCGCCCAAGCTTACACCGATCGAAATAACACTCATGCAAACAGACCACAAAAATACGGCTGCATTATTTGCGCAAACACTGCATGAAAACACCATTACGCTAAATACCGAAACTGATAAATTTAAAGCAGCGATTGGTTTAAACGCACGGGACCCTGAGATAAGTATCCTTCACACATCCGAAATATTAGAAAACGGTAGTGTTTACCACTCAGTAGTATCACGAGCTGGCAAATACGTTATTCAAGTGGCAGGCTTTGGCAACAACGCCAACGAATTTATTGAATATTCAGTTGATGTATTGACTATCCTTTACGGTGGCAGCGATTCAACAAATAACCCGCTTTAAGGCTAGTCCAGCGACTCAACAAAGTGACTCAACAAACGGTTATGCGCGTTTGTGATCACTACAATTGGCTGAAAAACTGGTTTTCAAAAAAGCCATCTGATCAGCTAGTACGTTGCGATTAGATAAAAAGAAAAACTCATGCCGATTGGGGACAAACGGTATGGCTAGTAACTGCATTCCAGCCTGTTCTGGCAATTTATTTCCCTTTCGGTTATTGCATCTTCGGCACGCCGACACGCAGTTTTTCCAATGATCCCGACCACCTTTTGAAGTGGGGATCACGTGGTCGCGTGATAAATCTTTAGCTAAAAACTCAACACCGCAATACATGCACATCTGTTGATCACGTGCGAATAAAAGCGAATTCGTTAATGGCGGTGTAAATGTTGATGTGGCTACTTTACCGTCACAGGCAATGATGCTTGGCAGAGTAAGAATGGAGCGCTCTCCGCGTTTGTTGTAGCCACCGTGAATGTGATGGACAACTTCTCCAAGGCTCCAGATAACTTGATTTTTAGCGACGAGCGTTGCGGATTCTTGCCAGCTTAACCAAGCGATAGGTATACCGGCTTTATTGAGCCGTAGTACTTTTGCATTCATAGTGCGTGATACTTTTTGTTCAGCCTCCTACATTCTGTATACCACAGTTTTGCAACAAGGTTAAGTATTCGCTTACATATGCCATTGTTGCTCACAAAACAATAGCGGTACGGGGTTAACAGGAACAGCTGGCCAGATGGCTAGAGCAACTGCCCTTTCAATTGTCGCACCATCGCCAAGGTCCGCAACTCGGAACCAATTAAGAATTTGCGCAAACTCAACCACTTGTCAGCATCTTCAAGATACTTTTGCTCATACAATAAAAAGGCGATCGAATCAGCCACCGTATCAAACATCACGTCAGGCCCATAAGCTTGCTCCCACGCCTTGCGCGCAGCCTTGCCGCGATCATCTGCTTCATCAGCGATTGAACGCAACAGTTCCGGGATTTTTTTTATATCTTTTTGTTTAACCTTGACCAGAAAATCCCAGTCAACATGTGGCGGTGGCACCCAGTTGTCAGATATAAGTACAGGCGCTCTTTGCGCTTCCATCGTTTCAAACAAGCGGTACGATGAAGTGCCGATACCACGCGGGCAAAGCATGAAACGGCTTTCAGCCATGGTTTGTGCAAAATCCATCCCTTGCAATGCTCGCTCAGAAATAGAGCTATCCCAAACATTGAAGTCAGATGTATCTTTTATTCCTTTACTATCATCAGCGAGCGCAACCACCACCTTGCGGCAACGATGACTGGTGGAACCAACAAATGAGAAAAGCCATTTCTTTTCCACACCCCAAGTATGGACTTCTGAGATGTAAGTATTAGGCGTTTTTATGTAAGGAAAGGCGACTTGTCGATTATCTTGAAAAAAACGGTTGGACATACAACAGTACAATCCAGGTAATACACACCAAGGCTTATCCGCCTCGTTGTACATGAATACCTTTTCCGGATAACGAGAAACTAAGGGATGCTCTAACAGCGTTCGGAAAAAGTAATCATTGAAGTGTGTGTCCTCAACGAACACAATGGCATCCGCCTCTGCTGCGGATGAGCAAAGTTCATGCTGGCCGATGCTATCCAGCGCCGACAGCTTTACCAGATGGTTAAGCATGTCATGCGTTTCGTATGCAGATGTTAGATGAAGCTTCATATCTTACGGCTGTGCAAAAGCCGACTATTTGCCAAGGTATATTTGTTTATCGTCCAGCACAGCCAGTAACTTCAGGCTCAAATTGGCGCTGTAACCATATGCTTTATAGGATAGACCCACTATAAATGCCAGTTCAAATAAAATGTGCGCTAGTTCACACTACGTTGCATTCAACTAGGAGGTATTTTTACCTATATCAAGCGCCATACACATTTACATCCCAATAAACCCACCCGATTGCCTTCGCCATAACCGAGCATACAATCCCTGATTATCCAGTAGCTCCTGATGGGTTCCCGACTCGATCACCCTGCCCTCATCAAGCACGATTAAACGATCAAGCGCAGCGATGGTAGAAAGCCTGTGCGCAACCGCCAATACTGTCTTGCCTTCCATCAATTGGTTAAGCTGGCTTTGAATGGCAGCTTCTACTTCCGAATCAAGCGCTGACGTTGCTTCATCTAAAATGAGAATAGGCGCATCCTTAAGAATCACTCGAGCGATGGCAATACGTTGCCGCTGACCACCACTAAGCTTTACGCCTCTCTCACCAACAAACGCATCTAAACCAGTACGCCCTAAGCTGTCAGACAAATCGGGAATGAACTCAATTGCCGCAGCCTTAGTAGCCGCTGTAATGATTTCTTCATCAGTTGCGTTTTCACGGCCATAGCGTATGTTGTCACGAATGGTACGGTGCAACAAAGCAGTGTCTTGGCTTACCACCGCGATACTAGATCGTAGGCTGTCCTGTTGAACACTTCGGACATCCTGACCATCGATAGTTACTGCGCCCTCGCTTAAATCATGAAAGCGCATTAGCAGGTTAATTAGTGTTGACTTGCCCGCACCGGAGCGCCCAACCAAACCAATTTTTTCTCCAGGCTTAACCTCAAAAGAGCAATCTGCAATAATCGGCACCGTTGGCTTGTCACTAATTGCCGTTGTAGCACTGTCATAACGAAACGATACCTTATCGAAAACAACATGGCCTTTGGTAACATGCAGCCTTGGAGCGTTAACAGCATCTTCAATGTCTGTTTTTTGGGCCAAGGTTGCAATACCATTTTGCACTGTGCCAATATTTTCAAACAATGATGTAATCGTGCGTAGTATCCAGCCCGACATTTGGTTAAGCCTGACTACTAAACCGTTAGCAATGGCTATGCTACCAACACTTATCGCATCGCCCATCCACAAGTAGATTGATAGCGCAGCAGTGCCTATAACCAACAGTGTATTAAGCACTGTGATTGAAGCGGTCATAGTCAGAATGGCTCGCATCATTACTCTAAATGCGCTTGTATGGTAACGAATACCTTCTGCGACGAATTCTTCTTCTAATTTATTGTGCGCGAACAATTTAACCGACTGGATGTTGGTATAGCTATCCACAACTCGACCAGACAAGCTAGATGTAGCCTCAGACAAAGCCGCCGATTTGCCCCGAACCGGTGGCACCATAAAAATGATGACCGCTGCATAACCAATCATCCACAGAATAATCGGCACCATCAGAAGGCGATCTATTTGCATTAACAATGCACTGATACCCACCAGGTAAATCAACATTAACCAGGCGCCATCAACAATATTAATTACAGCTTCGCGCACACCGTGGCCGGTTTGCATCACCTTTTGTGAAATTCGGCCAGCAAAGTCGTTTTGGAAAAACGACATACTCTGCCGCAAAACATAGCGATGATTTTGCCAGCGCGTGGCATTAACGATACCTGGAGCCAGCGCTAAGTTGATCATCATTCGCGACCCCAGCATGGTTACTGGCCTAACTAAGCCGACCACAAATGCCATCCAAACCATACTTAGCCAATGGGTTGCTAAAAATTCCTCCCGCGGGGTGGTTTGCATCCAATCGAGCAGACGCCCGAGAAACTCATAAAAATAGAGCTCACTAAGGCCAGAAATACCCGTCAGTATCAGCGTGACTAGGATTGGCCATTTAAACGGGCTGATGTGAAACCAAAAGAAACGCCAAGTATTGACCGGTGGCCGTCTAACCTGATGATCGCGCAACGGATCGATGAGTTGTTCTATATAACTGTACATGGCGATGGCTCTCTATTCGATTGCAATAGGGCGTCACCCCATACTACGCAGGCAATTACCACCGGTTAGGGAGGCTCGCTCTTAAAGTTTGATCCAAGCTGACATAGATCGCTACCCGGGTTAGATGATGCCTACGTTCACAGTACTGCAACGATAATTATGCATAAGCGTCAATATGTGATTTAATAGGTTAATTGTGAATGACGGGCACTAATAAAGATGGATAAATATACCGAAATGTTGGTCTTTTCCAAAGCCGCTGATATGGGAAGCTTCTCGGCGGCGGCTAGAGATTTAGATCTCACGCCGTCCGCTGTCAGCAAGCTGATCACGCGCTTGGAAGACCGCCTGAGTGCTCGCCTATTTCAACGAACCACCCGCAAACTAAGCCTCACGGCCGAAGGGCACGCGTTCCATGATCGCTGTGGCGCGATCCTACACGAAATCCAGCAGGCCGAAGATGCCGTGATGGCATTGCACGACCGAGTCACGGGCACTTTGCGCATCACCACCATCTCAGCGTTTGCTCGTATTCAAATGATCAAACTGATGCCCGAGTTCATGTCTCAGTTTCCGGAGCTCCGAGTCGAGCTCGAACTCAGCGAGCGTGAAGTAGATCTTGTAGGCGAAGGCGTTGACGTTGCGATCGTGCTCAGTGACGGCTTAACAGATGAATCACTGGTGGCTAGAAGGCTTGCAGTAAATAAGCGCGTTATTTGCGCATCGCCGGCTTATATCGAGAAGCATGGCGCGCCAAAATCACCCGAAGATCTAGTCAATCATAACTGCTTGACTCACTCTTCGATATCGCACTTCAATGACTGGGAGTTCAACACCGACCAAGGCGTGAGAGTACATCGTGTAAAAGGCAACTTTCACACTAATAGTGCATCGGCCTTACATGAGGCAGTTAAAGCGGGTTTGGGTGTTGCTCGACTGGCCACTTTTGTTGTACAGCCATCGCTTAAAAGTGGCCTGGTTACACCATTATTACAGGAACACGTTGTGGATAGCTCAACCATTCAATTGGTTTACCCACATCGACGTCACCTCAGTAACAAGGTGCGTGTGTTTACCGACTTTATGGTGAAGAAGTTCACACCACATGCACCATGGGAAGTTGAGCAGTAAGCCATCTAGTTAGCTGGCTTACCGCTAATTGTTCAACTCTATCGCGTGTTAGAGCGCTTGTTCGTCTTCCTCTTGCGTCCGGATACGAATAACGCGCTCTACGCTGTCGATAAAAATTTTGCCGTCGCCAATCTTACCGGTGTTAGCCGCGCGAATAATGCCTTCCACACAAGCATCAAGCATTGAATCAGCCACAACCACTTCAAGCTTTACCTTAGGGATGAAGTCGATAACGTACTCGGCACCACGGTAAAGTTCGGTATGGCCTTTTTGTCTGCCAAAGCCCTTAACCTCAGTAACAGTGATGCCCGCCACACCCACCGTTGCTAGCTCTTCGCGTACCGCATCAAGTTTGAACGGTTTTATTATTGCTGTAATTCGTTTCACGATTTCTCCTAAGCCTTAACGCGAGCTTGCGCTGATTTTATGAATACTGAGATCGGCACCATCGAACTCTTCCTCTTCGCTGAGGCGAATGCCCATCATCGATTTCAGTATTCCGTAGATTATAAACCCACAGAGCAATGCGTACATGGCGCCAGCGAGCGACCCTATCACCTGAGCCAACAAACTTACACCACCCAAGCCTCCGAGGCTGGTTGAACCGAAAATACCAGCAGCAATACCGCCCCAAACGCCACACAAGCCATGCAAAGGCCAAACACCGAGCACATCATCAATACCCCAACGGTTTTGAGCCTGTGTAAACGCCCAAACAAATAGTGCACCTGCGACGATACCCACCACCAACGATCCCATTGGGTGCATGACATCAGAACCTGCACAAACAGCAACCAGCCCCGCCAATGGCCCGTTGTGCAAGAAACCAGGATCGTTTTTACCAACGACCAAGGCTGCCAACAAACCACCGACCATTGCCATTAGCGAGTTAATCGCCACTAAACCACTAATATCGGCTACGTTTTGCGCAGACATCACATTAAAACCAAACCATCCTACTGTGAGTATCCAAGCTCCCAAAGCCAAAAACGGAATGCTAGATGGTGCAAACGCTGCTGCGATTCGTCCGTCTTTGGTATAGCGGCCCTGTCGAGCACCTAGCAAAATCACAGCAGCCAACGCAATCCAACCACCCATTGCATGCACCACAACAGAGCCAGCGAAGTCGTGAAACGATGCACCTGCCAATGTAGCGAGCTTATCTTGTAGACCAAAATTACCATTCCAAACAATGCCTTCAAAAAATGGATACGCAAAGGCAACGATCAGCAATGATGCAAGTAATTGAGGGTAAAACTTTGCACGCTCAGCAATGCCACCCGAGACAATCGCCGGTATCGCAGCGGCAAACGTCAGCAAAAAGAAAAACTTAACCAGTTCGTATCCGTTGTTTTCGCTAAGCTCACTAGCGGCAGCAAAAAAATCCATACCGTAGGCAACGTTATAACCGATAAAAAAGTAGGCAATGGTTGAAACAGCAAAGTCGGAGAATATTTTGACTAATGCATTAACTTGATTCTTTTCGCGCACCGTACCCACTTCAAGAAATGCAAAGCCTGCGTGCATGAACAGCACCAGTATGGCGCCGAGAAGTAGGAAGAGAACGTTAGAGCCGGATTGCAAGGATTCCATAACTGACCATCTTGATTAGAACGGAGGACAGATTAACAATCAGATAGGGATACAACTATGAATTGGAAGCACAGAAGCTAACGAACAACCGAGCACCAAAACGGAGCGCTCAATGCGCGATAAGAGTGCAAAAGAAACGCCGCCCAGTTATCCAGAGCGGCGCTATTGGTATTACCTATGGAGGAGGTTTTACAAGTACTTCTTTTGAGCACTTAATTCTTTTAATATGGCCGTAAATTAACGGGTAGTAGATATTAGGTTGATGACCTTGTTAACACCTTCAATGTTTAGAGCTGCTTGACGAGCTTGATGTACGTCAAACTTGCTTTCAACAACACCGAATAGAGTCACTGTATCGCCATTAATAACACCATTAACGTTACCGCTAGCGGTAGCAGAATTAAGTGTACTGTTCAGATCTTGCTTGGAGATCATCGCCGAAGCAGGAGCAGCAGTTACAGCAGCAAGTACAAGAGCAGAAGCTAGGATTCGAAGTTTCATAATAAGTTCCTTTAATAAGTTGTTAAGTTGTTTTGTTGACGCTGCCGTATTGCCTCGCCATGGAAACTATTATCGGGGTCGCTCTTTGCGCAGGTATTGCGGGTACTTTACAGCTGTGTATAGTTGGTGGCTTCGCGTGATTTGATCGACGTTATTTGAGTTCTATTCGAGCTCCCGGCACTCATCCCACGATCGCACCGTCACTCAGACCGCCATAAACCCATCCATGGGTTTATGGCGTCCTAGGTGAAAGTGCCTTTGCGGAATGAATGCCGGATGCTTAACTTGAACTAACTAGCGGAGCAAAAAAACTACAACCGCTTCTTCATATGATGCAACAAGCTGCCTATTGGCCGATCTTCGAGAACACCGTAAACCTCGTAGCCATTTTTTTCGTAAAACCCAACAGCGTCTACCGTTTTTAAATG
>CALJAA010000158.1 GCA_938028465.1 uncultured Granulosicoccaceae bacterium
GATTTTTAATTTCACGACTGCAGTAACAATCGTTCGGTTATTATTTGCATTTAGTCTTTTAGGCAGCTGGAAATTCTAGTGGTGAAAGTGATCATTGAGTAAAAACTGCTCTTCCCAGGTAATAAAACCTTACTGTAGATACATACATATTTATAAGAGTTTAAAATGATATTGACAAAATATGGAATCGAAATGCTAGGGTTTTCAGATTTCCCAGAAACAGATGTGTTAGAGATACAATTTGGTATATTACTGCTGTACTCAATTCAAGGAATGAATTTCAATGCAAGCAGTTCAGAATGTATTTCCGAAGTAGTTAAATATGGAGAAAATTGTAGCGTTGTTGTTTCAAATTCCTTAAATGAGGCCTGCAAACGATTGACTGGTGAGGAATTTAATGAGGATGAGGACGAATGGATAGAAAAGAAGAAAACAACCCCTCCTTTTGTACTCATCCATTTTAAAGAGATTTCTAAGCGGACGTTACGTGGAGGCCGTCGACAACAGCATGAGGGATGCATATTGACTTACGATGCTTTTCCTGAACATAGAGAACAGATTGAAAAATGGGAAAAGGAATCCTTACCCAGCGTAGTCACTACCCTAGTAGTGCATTTGTCCACATTAGAAGCGCCTATAGATTTAGCGCTAGTAGAACGAGTAGTCTCGGGTTTAACTGAAGATGGGGTTACTGTTTTCGATATGAAGATGTCAGGAAATGTTTCTCTGAATATTTCTTCTAAAAGAACATCTTCAGATATCAATAGGATGCTGTCATTGTCGGAGAAAACATATAAGACTTTTGAACATAGAACTAGTCAGCATTTTTATGCAGCTTTAATTGAGAAAGACAAATTAAAACAATTTTTGAGCTACTTCCTATTTATAGAAAGGAGTACTCATAGTGGATTTAAAAAAATCAACTATGAAAAAAACGTAAGCTCTATATTTAAAGTACCTCGAAAGCTAAATGAATCAGGGCATAAATTTTTCAAAGAAAGATTTAATGAGTCGAGAAATTTAGCTCAAAGATTTCATTGGTGTGCAATATTGTCTTGGCAGAATATCGACGATAATGATGTAACGGATTTCTTTGAAATAAAGAAAATTCGCGATAAGTTAGCTCATGGGGAAGATATTTCAGAGCGCGATTTGCCTATAGACAAAACTAGGAAGCTCGCCGCAAAAATAATAGGATGTGTATGAATGTGGAACACGATATTTCTTCCTGTGCTGCCGTGTCTCTAAGGCCTAAGAATGGGCAAAATCATAAAATCCGGTCAACCACCTTTTTCAGATAAAAAATAAAATAGTATTATTTAATATTATATATAACATTTATTTTGTTTTAATTATCAATAATTTAGTCAGTTTTAGTATGAGAAAACAGGTTCTTTCTGAACCTCGGCATTTTCGGAGCGATCACCCTCAGCCGCGGCAGCCGCCAAATGCTCTGTCACCACCGCTCGCCGCACCCATATGTCCTTCAGCTCCGCCGACAGGCGTTCAAAGCCTGCACGCGTGATGTACGGCGAAGATCGGGGTAAAGGTGCTCTATAACGTCCCATAGGATTCCAAGTACGGATTTCAGGTGCAAATTCCGAATACAGATGTCAAAAATTAATTGCAATTCAAGCTCGCGGGCCACGAGCCAAACCATTATACTGTCGGGAGTCGCGGAAGCGGCGATCGTTGGAAACCGTGGCAAACTTGATTGCCGCACAGATGCGCCCGTAGCTCAGTTGGATAGAGTACCTGGCTTCGAACCAGGTGGTCGGAGGTTCGAAAAGTTGCGAGAGCAACTTTCTACAAGCGGCTTTAGCCGCGCAGCCCCAAAGGGGTCGGAATCGCACAGGCGATTTCGATTAATCCTTCCGGGTACATCGCGATAGCGATGTTAGTGCGAAGTGAGTTGGAAACCGTGGCAAACATACCTGCCACACAGATGCGCCCGTAGCTCAGTTGGATAGAGTACCTGGCTTCGAACCAGGTGGTCGGAGGTTCGAATCCTTCCGGGCGCGCCATTCCTAAAAAAATCCGCAAACAAAATAGCCAACTCGAAGTAAAGCATTAAGATTCGAACCTCAGTTCGAAAAATCGCGACTGAGCGATTTTCAACAAGCAGCTTGCCTGCGTAGCCCCAACGGGGTCGGAATCGCACAAGCGATTCCGATTAATCCTTCCGGGCGCGCCATTCCTAAAAAAATCCGCAAACAAATAGCCAACCCGGAGTAAAGCACTAAGATTCGAACCCCGGTTTGAAAAATCTCGATGGTAATTCCTGACAAATCGGGGCTAACTAGCACCACCGCACACTTATGCTTTAGGCGTATTCTGTTGGTTTGATGCAAGGTACATAACTATGCGTTTTCTGGCCGCGTTTTTAGTGTTAGCTAGTCTCGGATGTTCGTCCTCGAATAGTCTTGAAAAGCCCCTGGCTGATCCCAACCAGGCTGATCCCAGCAGTAATAATCCAAACCCGGTAACCCAAACAACCATCATCAATAAAAACAATGCTGATCAAGTGTTGTTCGACGCTATCGCGATCATCAATATAGATTCAGTTGACGCTATCCGAAATCAAAGCGGAGTCGTATTGGGTAAGCTTACGCAAAGCGGACGGGATGCGTTCGCAGGCCAACCGCCAATGGAAGGGCTAGAGCTGGCGGCGCAGAGTGATGTTGTCAATGGTGATAACGGTGGGTACAAAGCTACCCAAGATTTTACCTGCTCCCCAACTGGTTCCTTCAATCTAAAACTCGACGCGTCGCTGACCCTTTCTCACACTAATGAAGTGACATTTGATCAATGTGTCATCGCAGGCACAGCGTATGACGGCCACTACACTAGGCATACGGGCCGCCGCTCGCTTGGCATCGATATTTATACTGCATATCGACAAACAGCTGATGATGTCACTACAACCCTGTCGGGGGAGCGATCTGCAACGTATTTCTACGCGTCAAATGCAGATGAACGATTTTGGAAAAATGTAGATTGGGTGCAAACTTCACCTACTGATATGACAACCGTGAAAAACATGCAGTGGCGGCGTTATGGTATTCACTCGCCAGAGTTAAACATTAACTACAGCGTTACCAGTTTGACTGGGGCTGAGCAGCGAATCCAGAAAAAGTTTTACAAGTCCGAAATAAGCGCAGAGTTTCAACTGCAAAGTGCTCACACTCAACAAACCGAAGTTAGCGTAATGCTTGGTTTAACATTTGATCAAGACTACTGGGATTGGAGCGACTATCAGCCAAATGATACTCGGCCCGATTACCCGGTGTTTGATTTGGGTACG
The DNA here is from genome assembly GCA_938028465.1 of uncultured Granulosicoccaceae bacterium. Taxonomy (GTDB): domain Bacteria; phylum Pseudomonadota; class Gammaproteobacteria; order Granulosicoccales; family Granulosicoccaceae; genus Granulosicoccus. The sequence continues at coordinate 3,305 of CALJAA010000158.1, forward strand.
CCATTGATTATTCCCAATGCAACAACCAATGGTGCAGATAAAGTCATAAATCAGCGGCCTTATACCGACGAAGCGCAGTGGCAGCAGGGTTCGTTGCGAATTACAGCAATCGACGGTAGTAATGTCACTTTACGCCCCTCGACAACTGATAACTCGATGTTGACGATTGAATTGAATGATTCAGGGGAGTTACAAGAACGACGCTGGGCAGATGGATTTCACATTGATTGTTCGGATCGTGTAATCGGTTGTGGTAGCCAATAGCGACTAAACTAAGCTTACTGTTTAATCGGTGAGTATCAAAAGCATGAAGCAACTTAACTTTTTCTCTTGGGACGCAGACAAGCTAACCAACGAAGAGCTATCAAAAGTTGAAAATGCAATTGGTTCGCTCCCCGAAGATTATCGACATTTCCTTCAAGATAGCAATGGCGGTCGCAATTGCGATGGTACCTGGCAGCTGAAAGTTATCGACCACACTCAAGCTTCATCACCTAAAATCAAATTGCAATTCAAAACAATCGAGATCGTTGACCCCGAATTTCCACCACCCATCATTCCAGCATCGTTTTCCGGTAATTCTGCAAAATTAGTCCCCATTGCTGGCGACAGCGAAACATCCATTCTCATGGCAATTGATGAGCAGCGTTTTGGCGAGGTAATCCATTGGAAATATTCTCAAGATGCAGCTTGGAAAGCTGAAGACAGTGGCTCCGTCTATATGCCGAATGAATCCAATACGGTATTCATCGCTACTAGCTTTACAGATTTTTTAGGCTTGCTCACTAACAAGACTAAATCTAGAAAACAGAAAAAGCTAAGTGATCTAGAGCCAACAGTAGGTAACTATGCGCGCTATGGAGATCAGTCGATTACTGACGCTACCGAATTTTTAGACCAATACAGTGTTGAGCAACTTGAAGAAACATGGCCAAAAGAGGCTAAGTACCAGTTTACGCCACTGTACAGTGCATGCGCCGGAGCGCAAACGTTGGTTATGAAATACTTGATTGGTCGTGGCGTGAATATCACTGAAGTCTGTGGGAAGCGGCTTGGCTATTTTGAGCTTGCAAAAATACTAATCGATGCCGGTGCTTCAAAAAAAGATCAGCAAGCCATGCTGCTGGCAGCCTGCCAGAGCATCGACAGCACATCAAAGCCAGAGGAGCCAGTAAAGATCGTTCAATGGCTAACCGAAAACGGTATTCAACCTGCTAGCAATGATGATGATGAAACTGCTCTACGCTGGACAAAGGCAATACGGCAAATATTCAATAAGAAGGTACTGCGTTTTATCAGCCAACATGTGCAGCTGCCAACTGATGCTCAAAAACTTATCGACAAGAAACTCAGCAAACCAAATTCGCTCGAAAGTGCAATCAGCTGGTTCGATGGCAATACGTCACAAACACGTTAGTGCGTGGTCAACCTAGCCCCAAATAGGCGTTCACGGGACAACGGCACGCGCTAGTAAGCTTTTCCCGGAACTTTTATAGCCTTCTACAATCTATCGCACGATGGAATTAATCTTTGGCTATATAGCAGGGCTTCTGACCCTAATAAACCCTTGTGTGCTGCCGGTATTGCCGATCATTCTGGCGTCCGCAATGCAAGCTGGCCGTCATGGGCCGCTAGCCATAGCCGCTGGCATGTGTTTGTCGTTTGTGACACTAGGTATGCTGATCGCCACGTTTGGCCATACCATCGGGCTGACCGAAGGCCTAATGTCTCAAATAGGCGCTGTCATGATGATGATTTTTGGCACCGTTTTACTCGTTCCTAAATTCGACATGGCTTTTGCAACCGCTACAGCCTCAATGAGCCGAAGCGCTGATGAAAGCTTCTCGCGCATGCCAATCACCAGCACAAAAACGCATTTCGTTGGCGGACTACTGCTCGGCGCTATTTGGTCTCCGTGCGTCGGGCCAACATTAGGTGGGGCTATTTCTTTAGCTAGCCAAGGTGAAAACCTAGGGTGGGCATTTTTGACCATGTTGAGCTTTGGCTTAGGCATTTCAACCGTTATCGTGGCACTTGGCTATGGCACACAAGAAGCTATTAGGAGCCGACAAAACAGCATGCGTGGGCTAGCACATCGCGCAAAACCGATTATGGGCATCATCTTTTTGTTAGTCGGCATAATGATCTTTTTTAAATTTCATCACGTAATTGAAAGCTGGTTGGTATCTGTGCTACCAGACTGGTTTCAGGATCTTTCGACTAATTTCTAAGCGTTAGAAACAAACGATTTGCGTCTAACATTATTACTACGAGGACATAACAATGGATAGAAGACTATTTATCGCTAGTGCAGCAGCACTTCTTGGTACAGCTAAACTATCAATAGCCGGCGAAGGCACGCTTGATTACACACCTGGCTTAATCGAAGAAAAACTCGCTGCAGGCGAAACCGTATTTGTTGATTTCGCAGCAACCTGGTGTAGCACTTGTAAACGACAGGAACGCGTTATCGATGAGCTTCGAGCAAGCAATCCTGCATTTGATGAGAAGATCACCTTTGTGAAGGTTGATTGGGATATGTTTGGCGATCACGCAGTCACTAAATCACGAAACATCCCGCGTCGTTCTACGCTAATCCTGCTAAGAGGCGATGAAGAGCTAGGCCGCATTGTGGCAGGCACTAGTAGCGAACAAATTCAAGCCTTGCTTGAGCTAGGCCTAGCTTAGCTTTTAAGTAAGCTTAAACTCCCTCACTGATGGCATCGGCGTAAACAGCGCCGATGCCTCAATAGTGCGTCTCAACATTTCTGCGCTACTATCTGCGCTACCCAAAAGCGAACCAACCTGCAACTATTAGGTACTAACCTATAAGTAAGCTTATGCATTTTGGGTGGTTTACCCATGTGCGCCATAATCCTGATTTTCTATATTATGTAAAATCGATAGTGACACAGTGGAACGAGAACAAATGAGCCAACTTAGCCCTACCCCAATCCGCTACAACGATGCGGCAGTCATTCTTCATTGGATGATCGCATTGCTGTTGATTGGCATGCTCATAATGGGTAAGTACATGCATATTCTGGAGGATGACGATCCTCAAAAGTTTGCACTGGTACAGCTGCATAAATCATTTGGCGTGATTGCGCTACTCTTGATTACTGTTAGGCTTATCTGGCGGATGACTTACACAGCCCCTGCACACCCCGCTCACGCGCCAAAATGGGAAAAGTTTGCCGCTAAGAGCACACATGTGTTGCTCTACGTATTGATGCTGGCAATGCCCTTATCGGGCTGGTTAATGGTGTCAGCATCACCATTAAACATCGACACACTCTTGTTTAACGCGGTTAAGTGGCCTCATGTACCGGGCGCTGAGCTACTTCAAAAAAATGAATTGGGCCACTTGTTTCACTCCATCCACGCTTATGCCAGTGGAGTGTTAATACTATTAATTGTTATGCATGTGGGCGCAGCACTAAAGCATCACATCATTAACAAAGATGATGTGCTGCGGCGTATGGCACCTGATTGGCAATCGCCCTCTTTCAAACCCAAGTTAATTGCAACGCTGGCAGCCGTTGCGATGGCGGTCGGTGGTTTTTCACTCATCGCCAGTACAAAACAAACGCCAGCGGTAGTCGTTACCGCTAACAACAGCAGAATCGGCTTCAATACCATTGTCACCGGCGAAGCAACCCCCGGCCAGTTTAACGAATCAATCATTACACTAACACTTGATGACAGCAACCCAAGCACCAGCAGCCTCAGTGCCGAAGTAAAAACAGCCAGTGTATTTACTGACAACTATCAAGTTAATGGCTCGTTACCAGAACCTGATTGGTTTGATAACGACAATCACCCCGTCGCAACCTTTCAATCTAACTCGATAAGCAAACAGGCTGAAGACTATTTAGTAACAGGCATCATCACAATTAAAGATACATCAAACAGCATTGATTTCCCGATGACTATCGCCGAACAAGACGGTAAACAAGTAGTCAGTGGACAATTTGTTATCAATCGGTTTGATTTCAAACTGGGTGTAGGCGACCAGCCTGATGAGAGTTATGTCGGCGCTGAAATCAGCATTGATTTTAGTTTCGAACTATAGGGTATCATTGCCACTAAACAACCAAGCCATCAAAACACTATGTCTCAGCTGGATTCCGTCCTCGATTCCGTCGATCAAACAATACCTGATGCACTTAAGCGCTTGCTTGAGTTTTTAAAAATACAAAGCATATCAACCGACCCAGCTTACAAAGCCAATTGCCTCGAAGCGGCCACCTGGTTACAGGGTGAATTAAACACCGTTGGCTTTGAAGCTGAAATCATGAAAACACCTGGTCATCCAATGGTGGTTGGCCATCTGCATTCGGACCCTAAGGCTCCGCATGTACTGTTTTATGGTCATTATGACGTACAACCGGTTGACCCATTAAACCTGTGGAACAATCCTCCGTTCGAGCCTTCGATTGAATCCACACCGGCGGGCGACGTTATTCGCGGCCGTGGGGCGGCCGATGATAAAGGCCAATTAATGACCTTTGTTGAAGCCTGTAGAGCCATCATGAATGCCGATGGCAAATTGCCGGTGAACGTAACGATGTTTTTTGAAGGCGAAGAAGAAAGTGGCTCCCCTTCACTTATCCCGTTTATGAAAGATAACGTCGATAAGTTAAAAGCTGACATTGCACTGGTGTGCGATACCGGCATGTGGGATAGCGACACTCCTGCCATTTCAACCAGGTTACGCGGAATGGTTGCCGAGCAAATCACGATCACAGGCCCAAATAAAGATCTGCACTCTGGCATGTATGGCGGCCCTTCAATGAACCCTATCCGCGTGCTCTGTAAAATACTGGCAGACTTGCACGACGAAACAGGCAGAGTCACCTTAGATGGTTTTTACGAAGGCGTTGAAGAGCTACCTGAGCAAATCAAACAACAGTGGCAAGCGCTCAATCACGACGAAAAAGCTTTTCTTGGCGAAGTGGGATTATCAGTTCCCGCAGGTGAAGAAGGCTACTCGGTACTAGAACAAATTTGGTCCCGCCCTACTTGTGACGTTAACGGCATCACTGGCGGCTATTCAGGCGAAGGCTTTAAGACCGTATTACCCTCTCAAGCCATGGCTAAAGTCAGCTTTCGCTTAGTGGGTGATCAAAACCCGCAAAAAATACGAGACGCTTTGTTTAAATTTATCAACGAGCGCTTACCTGCTGATTGTACCGTTGAATACAAATCCAAAGATGCCTCGGGCGCGACCGTTATGCCAGTTGATGCACCGGTATTTGAACGCGCGCACCAAGCATTAACCAGCGAATGGCCGAACCCAGCCGTGTATGCCGGCTGCGGCGGTTCCATTCCTGTTGTAGGACACATCAAAAGCATTCTAGATATGGATAGCATGTTGATCGGCTTTGGCCTGGATGATGATGCAATACATTCCCCCAATGAAAAGTACAACGTGCGTAGTTTTCATAAAGGCACCAGAAGTTGGGTGCGCGTGCTTTACGCACTGGTGTAAACCTGACGCGTCATTAAGCCTTCTTCAGCAGTAACAAGCCACTGCTAACGATGATCGCCGCACCTATCCAAACATGTAATTCGGGCAATTCATTAAAAAACACGTAGCCGATTGCGGCAGCGCTTAATAGCTCTAAATACACCAATGGTGCAAGCGTAGATGCCTGCGCATATTTAAATGCAGCGATCGATAAAAAATGACTCAATACTGACAACACACCCATTGCCAAAAAGAAGGGTGCGTCTTCGAGTCGCGGAATTTCCCAAGTGAATACGGCTTGTGGTAATAAAAGCAATGCACCAAGCAAGCACTGAAACGCGAGCGTTTTGATAGGCGATGTGTTTTTAGATGCGCTACGCGTGCTAACGATATAACAGGCAAAGCTGATACCCGCTCCCAAAGCTAACAAGATACCGGGCTCCATAGAGCCCCCTGGCTGGATGACAACTATTGCACCAATAAAACCTAATACCAACGCAATAATCTTTATGGTGGTCATACGCTCGCCCAAAAACTTCACAGCAAGCAAACTAGCGATAATGGGCCCGACAAAATAAGCGCTCATTGCCGTTGCTATTGGGGTGATCGCAATTGACACAAAGAATAAGGTCATTGCCGTGACCAAAAAAACGGTGCGCAAAATGTGTGAGCCTAGGTTCTCACTAGGAAACACACCTTTACCAAACAGCTTAAGGCCTATAGGCAGTATCAATAAACTTGCAACTGCATAGCGAACCCAACTAATAAATAGTGGTGAGTAACTTCCGCTTAAATGTTTAGCGATGCCGTCAACCATAGGAATGGACAACATAGCAATACACATCAGTGCTATCCCTCTTATCTCAGGATAAGAGTATTTAGGTACCAATGGCGGCATGTTTTATTAAAATTATTATGGATTGACTTATGGTCTGATCGGGATAAAGATCTCTGTAATGAGATCGTTTTCATGGGTGTCTTTTGGATTGTTGCGATAAACCTCAAACGGGGGCGCTTTGCTCATTGTTTTATACTTACCATGCCGTTGCTCGGTTATCGCCATGTACCAAGCATTGGCTAAATGTCGATAAGGGCCAACGTGCGTCACTTTAATTGCTTTGCACGGGGCACGCTTGCCTTTGATCAGCGGGGTTGACGGATCTTTATTTTCAGCTTGTTTAGCAGCACCAAGCCCGACAGCAGCAGTGTAATCCAATTTACCCGTTTTAATGTCTAAGCGATTATATATTGTAAACGTTTCGCTTGTGTTCACGACATCGATTGCTTGCTGTAGCGATGAGAATCGTTTCGACATTGCGTCCGCAACGTTTTCAATAGCGCAGCTGCCGTGTAAGCCCACATACGGCATTTCATCTACATTGACTAGATCATGGAAAGTCGCGCTTGACAGTATTTTACCAACCTCAATGTGATCTTTAAGCAATAGCAAACCACGACGATAATCGGATTTAATCATTGCCACCATACTGCCTTTCATCCAAAACATAAAAAATGGCAAGCTACTGTTCATGCCCCAATTGATTTTTGTTTTGTTGTCGCCATTAGCAATTAAATCAAAATAAACATCTGCCTGTGATTTAAAAGGCTTGATAAATTTTAGATCTAGCTCGAGTCGCGTAGGTTCATTTTTGACAAGCGTAATAGTTCCTTGGCCCGTCTTTTCGCCAATCCAGCTATTACCTGCGCCAATGCTGCCGCTTGAGCCATGAAATGTAACCTTTGAATCCGGCTCGACGTATAACCAAGGCGACCATATTGGCCAAGTTTCAAAATTAGTAAGCGCTGCGCGGACAGTTTCGATGTCAGCTTCTATCTCAACAGAAGCTTCAGTTTGAAAGGTAGGCATACTTACTCTCCGTGAGGACTGCAGGCCATTATTGCCTTTTGCTGGCGTTATTTCAATCTACAGCAAACTCACGTCGGATGTCGTCTGTGTGAGCTCCAATGGGCGGTACTGTTACACTTTGATTTTTGCCTTGCACAGGGTGTGCAGGCAAAGTCAGTAGCTCGCCGCGTGAATTGCTGACTTGTCTCGAACGCAAGGCTACATGCTGGATTAACTCATCGACCGAATTAACCGCCCCATAGGCAATCGATGCTGCACCCAACGCTGCGCGAAAAGCATCAGCAGTCATTTGAGAAATTGCTTCTGACATGCTGGCCTCCAACGCACCTCGATGCAGCACACGTGCAGAGTTTGATGCGAAGCGTTCGTCATCGAGCAAACTCGGTAACGACAATACGGAGCTTGCTAGACGAACCCATTCTTGCTCATTTTGGATAGAAATTAATGTGAGTAAACTATCACTAGTTTCAAACGCACCATAGGGCGCAATGCTTGGATGGCTTAAGCCCGTATGAGGTGGTGCTCCAGCTCCATACTTGGCATGCACATAAGGCACGGTCATCCACTCTGCGGCAACATCAAAAAGTGACACCTTTACCGTTGACCCTTTGCCAGTTTTGCTACGCGCTATCAGTGCTTCAAGTATGCCGGTGTAAGCTGTAATACCTGCGCCGATATCGCATAGGGAAACACCAATACGACCACCGCCGGATACAGCAACCAAGCCTGATTCAGCTTGTACTAACAAATCGTATGCTTTGAGATCCTTTGCTGCAGGTGAATCGCCGTAACCGCTAATTTCGCAACAGATTAACTGAGGGTTGTTTTGTTGAAGCTGCTCAATACCAAAACCTGCTCGGCTTAACGCACCGGGCGACAAGTTTTGTACTAACACATCAGCTTTGTTAAGAATACGATGGAGCAAAGCCGCATCATCGGCTTGTTTAAAATCGAGAACGAGGGATTCTTTCGAGTGATTAGCCCACACAAAGTAACTACTATCTCCACTAGCAGCAACGTCATACCCACGAGCAAAATCGCCACTCGCGCGTTCGATTTTGATCACGCGTGCGCCCGCATCAGCCATGCGTGCCGTGCATAAAGGAGCAGCAACCGCTTGCTCGATGCTAACTACCAGTGTGCCGCTTAATGCGCCCATCGTGTTTAGTGTACTACTTGCAATCCATATTCGCGGCTAGAAGTTTGTAACCACAACCATATGTAATCAGCGAAACTACGGCGCACCACTAACTCGTAATGTGACTCTGCTACGCAACGCAACGTAACCTGAGATTTAGCAAACGAGGTATTAACAACCTTACCAACTGCCAAGTTACGTGGATGAACATCATAGTGCATGCTCTTTTTTAGCACGTTTAGTACTTGCTCACCTGAAAGCTCAAGCAAGGTATAACCACCACTGACATTGACTAGCGCAACGTGACCGCTGAGCACCTCACGCAGCTTGTTTTCTATATCAAATAACTCACTAATTGGCGCTGACAACAACCACTCATCAGGCGACATCCAACGCAAACAATAGTCGCCATTACTGTTACTTTGCAGAGTACTCGGAATGCTTAGTGACAAAACCGACTTAAGTGCGCCGGCTAAACTTGCGTTATCAGCTTTGGCGCGAATGGTCAGCAATCCAGTCACCGGCACCTCTCTAAGCATGACCCCTGCATTAGCTACCTGATGAGCGGCCAGCGCTTGAAGTTCAGCGTGATACAAAGCCGTTTCAATAGCCGGTGCACCGATGCCTCTAGCTTGATCCGGACGTTCGGTTGTTTCAACAACAGCATCGTTTGTCCATTGTTGAGTAACCACTACATTATGTTGATTAGCCATAATATTATCTACGCCTTCTGTCGATGACCATCTGGATCGAACCAGACAGTACTGCAAATTTCAGCTTCAATGACATCACCGTTCGCCATTGGGAAATAAACTTTCTCACCCATACGATCAATACCGCCTCTGATCACACCCATCGCAATACTGCGCCCGAGTATCGGGCTGAAGTAACTTGAAGTGACGTGACCAACCATCGTCATTGGAATTTCCTGACGGGGATCTCTAACGGCTTGTGCGCCTTCTTGCAACACGACAGCAGGATTGACGGTTCTTAAGCCAACAAGTTGCTTTCGATTTGGTCGCAAGCAATCTTCGCGATTCATACCGCGTTTTCCTAAAAAGCTGAATGGCTTTTTATTAGCGACTGCCCAACTGTGATTGATGTCAGCAGGTGTTACAGAGCCGTCGGTATCTTGGCCAACGATGACGAAACCTTTTTCGGCTCGCAGGATGTGCATGGTTTCGGTGCCATAAGGCGTTAGGTTGTGCTTCTTGCCTCTATTGAATAACGCTTCCCAGACATGCATGCCGAAGTGCGCAGGCACGTTTATCTCAAAGGACAAATCGCCCGTAAAGGAAATTCTACAAACCCGGGCTGGAACACCAGCAACTTTGCCTTCCCGCCATTCCATAAAACCGAATTGATCATTGTCTAGATTAATATCAGTGAGTTCAGTTAATAAGGCTCTAGCCTTGGGCCCAGCGATAGCCATCGTAGCCCAATGATCAGTAACACTATTGAAGTAGACCTCCATTTCAGGCCATTCAGTTTGGTGATAGATCTCTAGCCATTCCAACACACTAGCAGCACCACCGGTTGTGGTTGTCATCAAGAAGTGATTATCAGCTAAACATGTAGTAACACCATCGTCCATAATCATGCCGTCTTCACCGCACATTAAGCCGTATCGACACTTACCTGGTGCAAGCTTCTCCCATGCATTGGTGTACACGCGGCCAAGAAATTCTCGCGCGTCTTTACCCTGGATATCAATTTTACCAAGCGTTGAGGCATCTAAAATACCGACATGCTTACGCATAGCCATGCATTCACGATGCAAAGCTTCATCCATAGTTTCACTGCCACGCGGGTAATACCAAGGTCGCTTCCACTGGCCTACGTTTTCAAACTCTGCGCCGTGCTCAAGATGCCAAGCATGCATTGGCGTGAATCGTTTTGGATCAAACAGGTGCCCTACATGGCTGCCACTTATCGCTCCAAACGTAACTGGTGTGTAGTTAGGCCTGAACATGGTTGTGCCGGTTTCAGGGATTGTCTGTTGCAGCGTATCGGCAACGATGGCCATGCCATTGATGTTGCCTGTTTTGCCTTGATCAGTACCAAAGCCCATCGCGGTATAACGCTTGACGTGTTCGATCGATTCGAAACCTTCACGCGTTGCCATTTGCAAACCTGCCGCTGTCACATCGTTTTGCATGTCGACAAACTGTTTAGGTGCGCGACTTGGCGCCTTGGTATGTGGCACTAAGTAGATTGCCATTGATTGGCCTGTTGGCGCTTGCTCAGCAGCTGGCACCGTAGGCGCTGCAGCTAACTGTGCGACCTCCACACCTGCCAATGCAACTTCAACCGCTTGTTGAGCGGCTTGTATTCCATCGCTCAGACATTCTGTTAAGGAGTGATTACCAGCGACACTACCAGCGTACCACCGATTTTCATACGATTCACCCGGTACAAATCCGTTGATATCATCTCGCCATACTGGCTTGGCACCTGTGTGACACGACAAATGCACAATGGGGCTCCACCCACCAGAACTTGCGATCGTATCGCAGTCGAGTTCAGACGTTGCACCCGTAACAAAGGTGCCGTCTGTATTGATCGAACTGATCACAGCAGCTCGAACTCGCTTACTGCCTTTAACATCGATAACCGCACTGCCAGTGATAACTTGGATGCCGCGACTTTTCGCTTCCTCCAACCAATGAGCGTGCGCCTCTTGACGCGTATCAACTATTGCAACAACAGAACGGCCTGCATCATGCCAGTCAAATGCAGATTGGTAACCAGTATCGTTACTTGTCATGAGCACGAGTGAATCGCCGGGCACTACGCCATAACGACGAATGTAGTGCGACAAAGCCGAAGCCAACATGCAACCTGGCACATCGTTATTGCCAAACACCAGCGGACGCTCTTGCGCACCCGTTGCCATAACAACACTGTGTGCGCGCACATGGTGCATACGCTCTCGCGTTTGATCAGCAGGGATAGCGTTACCCAAATGATGGCAACGACGTTCATTAATTGTTAGGAAGTTATGATCGTGCAAGCCATTAACAATGGCATTGTTCATCATGAGTACATCAGGATAGTCACGTAACTCATTAACAACATCCAGCACCCACTCAAGCGCAGGTTTACCGTCGATGATTTCTGTGCCGTACAACATGGCACCACCAAATTCGCTTTGCTCATCGGCGAGTATCACTCTAGCACCTGCACGCGCGGCAGTTAATGCTGCCATCAAACCTGCCGGGCCGGCACCCACCACACAAACATCGGCATGATGATGCATATGATCGTACTTATCGGGATCGGGCAAGGTTGGCGCACGCCCTAAACCAGCCGCTTTACGAATAACCTTTTCGTAGGTTTCCCACATTGAGGCAGGATACATAAATGTTTTGTAGTAAAACCCAGGGCCCATGGCATCACCACCGAGCTTACCGACCAGTGACATCACATCAACGTTAGCACTCGGCCAACCATTAACAGATGAACTAATTAACCCATCATACAAAGGTTGTTCAGTTGCCCGTACGTTAGGCACTTGATTGGCTTCATCAGAACCCACTTGCAAGATTGCATTAGGCTCTGATACATCGGCAGCCAAAATGCCACGCGGACGCGAGTACTTAAAACTACGGCCCACAATATCAACGCCGTTAGCCAATAATGCTGAGGCAAGCGTATCGCCTTCATACCCTTTGTAGTATTTGCCATTGAACCGAAAGGTAAGTTCACGACTTCGGTCTATACGACCACTAAACTGGCTATTACTTGCTAGACGGTTTCGTTGTTTAAATCTAGCATTACTCATGACGAGATCACCTCGTCTTTTTCTTGTTCGGGGTGCGCTTCAACGTCTAACCACTCACCGACTTTATAGCTTCCATGTATTTGGTAGGTTTGTGTATTACGTAGAATATTAAAAAACTTACGGCAACCCGCAGAATGAACCCAAAGCTCGCGATGCAAGCCACGAGGGTTTTTACGAAAGTAGAGATACTCGCCCCACTGTTCATCAGTGCAGGCCTCAGGATCCTCCGGCCTTGCCAAGTGCGCTTCACCGCTAGCGTGAAACTCAGGCTCTTCTCGGTGCTCTTCGCAATGAGGGCAATAGATTAAAAACATAGATTACCCCTTAGTGTGCGACGCCAGCAGCGCCGTGCTCATCAATCAGCGCGCCATCATGAAAACGAAACATGGAAAACGGTTTAGCCATTTTGTTTGCCTTACCTTTTGCCAACATGTCAGCAAAGACATGGCCTGAGCCAGGTGTAGCTTTAAAACCACCTGTACCCCAAGCACAATTAAAAAATAAGTTTTCAACCGGAGTGGCAGAAATAATTGGACAAGCATCAGGTGCCGTATCAACTATGCCGCCCCATTGTCTATTCATATGTACTCGGCTCACAACTGGAAACATTTCCATAATGGCCTGCGCAGTATGTTCAATAGTGGGGTACGAACCGCGTTGGCCATAACCAACATAACCATCGATACCTGCACCAATGACTAAGTCCCCTTTATCTGATTGGGACATATAACCGTGCACCGCGTTAGACATAACCACGGTATCTAAAATGGGTTTAATAGGCTCAGAGACAAAAGCCTGCAATGGGTGTGATTCGAGTGGCAACTTGAAACCTGCCATCGCGGCAGTCACACCGGAGTTACCTGCTGTTACGCAACCAATACGATCCGCTTTAATGACGCCATGCTGAAGTGTCGATACACCGGTTGCTGTGCCATCCTCAACGATGATGTCATTGACTTCGCATTGCTGAATGATGTCAACCCCTAAGGCATCAGCTGCTCGAGCATAACCCCATGCTACGGCATCGTGACGCGCAACACCTGCCCGGGGCTGCCACGATGCACCCAATACTGGGTAACGCGTACTACCACCACAATTCATGATCGGCACGATTTCTTGGCATTGCTTGGCATCAAGCACTTCGCCATCAATACCATTAAGGCGATTTGCGTTCACACGGCGCTGAATATCACGCATGTCTTGCAGGGTGTGACCCATGTTCATTACGCCACGCTGCGAAAACATGACGTTGTAGTTGATATCTTGCGACAAGCCTTCCCACAGTTTCATGGCATGCTCATACAAGTGAGCTGCTTCATCCCACAAGTAGTTTGATCGCACGATCGTGGTATTGCGGCCTGTGTTACCACCACCAAGCCAACCTTTCTCGATTACCGCAACGTTGGATTTATTGTGTAGCTTTGCCAAGTAGTAAGCCGTGGCCAAACCATGGCCACCACCACCCACGACGATGATGTCGTAGTGTTTTTTGGGCTGCGGGTTGCGCCACATGCGTTGCCAGTTTTCCTGGTGATGTAACGCATGTTTGACAAGCTGAAAACCAGAGTAACGTTTCATTGTTTTGTATGCCTAATCCTACTGTGCGTATTGTGCTTGTTTGGTGCTCTGTTGTGGCGAATTCGCCCCAGATTTTAATGCCTGAAGGCGACAGTAGCAGCCCTAATCTTGCCGCTACCAGAATACGACCCAAACGATAGGTATTTCAAGGATGCAAACTGTTGGCGTACAATGCGGTTGATCACATAAATGCGCTCGATAATGCCCAATCCAACCACCATCATGCTCGCCCCCACTGGCGCTCGTTTGACCCAAAAAGACCATCCAGCGCTGCCTATGAGCATAGCTGAAACACTGGATGCGGCCAGAGCGAGTCGGGATGTCGGCGCCCACGCACTCCATGCCCATGTCCGAGATAACAAGGGTGGCCACATACTGGATAAAAACCTGTATCGCGAGCTCCTGAGTACGGCGGCCTATAAGCTCGGCTCAGACTACCCCATACAGATAACCACCGAGGCTGTGGGTATGTATAACGCAGCGGAACAGATCGCCTTAATTGAGCAAGTTGAACCACGGTTTTGTAGCGTAGCCTTGCGGGAATTATTGCCGCATGGACATACACCAGTTGAAGAGGCCAAAACGAGAGACTTTTATCATTGGGCGTTTGATCGCCGTATTGGCGTCCAGCATATTTTGTACGGCGCGGATGATATCCACTTTTACCTTGAACAAGTTAAGGCTGGTGTGATACCGGCTGAACAACGTTCTGTGTTGATCGTTCTGGGGCGTTACGGCACTGTACAGCTAGCCAAAATCAATGACGTTGCACCCGCAGCCGACTTAGCTAACGAACACGGGCTGCTATGGATGCTATGCGCGTTTGGAAAAACCGAAACACAGTGCTTAGTGCAAGCCGCCGCACTAGGTGGCGGCGTGCGAATCGGTTTTGAAAATAGCCGAGAGAATACTGATGGGTCAATTGCTGCTGATAACACCGAACGCGTACTTGAGCTAACTAAAACACTACATGAGAAACACATCGAACTGGCAGCGCCCGATCAGGTGTTACGGCAGTTAGGTGCTTACTAAGGCCACCGCCGGTGCAACCCAGTTACTCAGCCGATACCAGTGGATTGTGCTTAAGTGATCGCAAGAAAAACCCCAAGCCACCAAAGGATAATACCAAGATCACGATTAGATCAAATGCACTCATTGCACTAAACCGAAACTGAGCAGCGGCCAAGACACCCGCAATTAACGCCACCAACGAACCAATAGCCAGGACCCACCCAAACGGATTTTTGCTGTTATAGAAGATCATGATTACCCCAATAATAAACGGGATCATAATCATGCCGCTAGTGATTCCAAAACCACCAATACCATACAACCTCATGCCGAAACCAAAGTGGGTTGATACAACGATGGAGTTGAGCAGCAAATAAAACCCTGCAATCATCATCATTAAACCAATCAGGAATTGAAATTCACCGCCGTTCGTTCCACCCGCCCCACGTGCCATTAGCTTTCCTTTGTTTGTACTATTCGATTTAGGCAATATATGCCTGAGACCACGAGTATAGACCCGCTTTTGATCTAATGGTGCCCACCGGGACGAAGTGGGAATAAAAGCATAAAAATGGCGCGTAACAAACAGGTTAAAGCTGGTAGATCTAAGCCAACTAACTTAATGTATTAAAACCAGAAGAATATCAACGGAGAGATGCAATGAACCCATACAGCGAGATTTTAAAACAACAAGCCAACAAGCATGCAGCCAAGTTGTCAAAAAAACACGGAATAATCTGCAAACAAATGCCATTTGGCGATGGCCCCGCACCGCTGTATATGGCAAAACCTCACTGGACTAATCGCTTTGACGAAAAGCGGGAATCAACAATTGGTATTTTTTGCAGTATCTGGGTATCGCCATCCTTACTCAAAGAACGTAAATTCGCTTATAACATCCACTCAAAAGCCATCCGCACGTTGCCCGGCTATACAGTAACGTCGCAAGAATTTGCCAAAGAGTTTCGAAGCCTGGTAAAAGCAAAGGTATCGAAGTGGCCTGGCATCAGCCTAAACCACGGACCAACAACCTTGCTTCAAGGCAAAGATGCATGCGAGTTAGATAGCTTTGCTGAGAAAGTAGAAGCACGGATACAGGGCTTTGTTGATATCCACGAATACGTAGACGATTTACTTGAGGCAGCGGTAAGTTAATAAATACGGAGCTGATGGGATAACGACACTTGGTTCAGCACGCTCTACATGTGTATATTCAGTCAACTGTTGCAGTGGCGCTATTCTCGATACTTTTTATTAAAAAAGACTGTTTAGACTGGCTCTGAAACACGCTTCAGCCAGTGATCGCCAACACCCTATTCAGAAATACTTGAGCATTAAAACGGTCACCAACTGTCACGTATATTAGCTTTTTCGGCTGATGATCAAAGGCATAAAAATTAACAATGTCATCCAGCCAAAACTACCGCCACCTGAAGCAGAAGTTGCTACAGAATCAGATTGAGCAGTTGCATTAGCCACAACAGTAGCGTTTACATTATTTGATACATGTGTCTTCGCTTCTAACAAAAGTTCACGATTTAATTTAGACAAACCTTCGAGTGAAACTACCACAGTAGAGCTAGCATTAGCGGCAAGAACATCAAGCGCACAAGTAACATTGACTTCGCCAACTGCACACTGCCATTCGTTATCCGATTGACCAAGAACAACACGACCATCAGATGGAATCGTTACAACAACATCATTAGCATCATGATTACTTGAGTTGCTTACTGTGATGCTTAGCTCAGTATTGCCATCAATGACAATTTGATTTGAAGCTAAAGATAGATCGCTACCGTACATAGATTCAACTGCTGCGATATCGCCTTCGCTCAACGCAACACGTTGGCCCATATTAGTGGCCTCATCAATTAGTGCAACAATAGTGGGTGAGCCATTAGTGGAGAAAAACATTTCGCCATAATGCATGATCGAGTTGTAGTCGTACGCACCACGCGTTTCTACTGCATGATCAGGTATATCAAAATTATGCTGCTTTTCTAACGCGATGTTATCCCATTCGATGGTGATGAATTGATCGCGATCTGGGCGAGTGTGCTCATGTACAAAACCAACCGCATGGCCGATTTCATGAATCATACTGCCAGTACTGCAATCCGCACCAACCCACACATCTTGCTCGCCACCCTGGCGACCAACCCAAGAGGCACACCCTTGGCCAGGTGTAAACATTAAGTAATCTTGTTGAAGGTTTTCAGGGGCGTCGTTTAACGCGATTAACGAAATAGCAGTACGATCATTCCAATGTTGAATAGCGTCTAACACGCGAGTTTGTTCAACTGCTGTTAATTCATCATTCAATACGTATGGGATTACGCCACCAGGCCAAACACGATCAACACGACCATGCATAGCGCCACGCAATTGTGTTTCAGGCGCAGTCAGGATGTCGCCTTCTAAAAGCTGTGGGGCATTTGCTGCAAGCGCGCCAGTGCTGGTCACTAGGCCCAAAAGCAAAGCAAGCTCTGCACATGTTTTACTGCTTATTCCGTTTAGCATTGCCATCCTCTTAATGGGAAGTTATTGCAATTTAGTGGTTAACCCTGCTTCAAATGCCTGAGTTTCTATGAACCCTTTTAGACAGAGAAGTTAAACGACGGATCTCCAC
>CALJAA010000159.1 GCA_938028465.1 uncultured Granulosicoccaceae bacterium
CACGTCTGCGACAGTGGCTAACAGTTCGATTTTTTCTCCTGCTAGGCCATCACGCTGAACGAGTAGTTCATCTCGCTCGACTATCAAACCATCGCGCTCTGCCGTCAGCGTGTCCCGATCGCTCAAGAGGCCATCACGCTCAGCCGACAGCGTATCGCGTTCAAGCGTCAAACCATCACGCTCTGCCGTCAGCGTATCGCGGTCGCTCAAGAGGCCATCACGTTCAGCCGTCAGCGTGTCGCGCTCAAGTGTTAAACCATCACGCTCAGCTGTTAGCGTGCCAGATAACTCAGTTAGCTCACCAACTTGAGACTCCAACGCTAGTTTGCGTGCTTCAAGCTCGCCTATTTCTGCGTTCAGTGATGTAATGTCATTATCGTACTGAAGCTGTAGATCACTCAAGCCGGATTGCGCCTGCATCAATTCGGATTGAGCCGAGTCTCCACTCGCCATTAACGATTGTACTTGCTTGTTCAAGTCTTGTGATTGCGAAGCAAAGTTAGCTTCCAACGAACTTAGATTTTCAGTTTGCGATGCTAAATCGCGTTTTACTGACTCAAGCCCAGAGCGAGTGAGGCGTAACTCGGTTTCAGTATCGCTTAAGGCTAATTGTGTTTCCTGTAAAAGCGTTTCGCTATCTGATAGAGCCTTTTCAGTTAAGTCTAATTTTGTCTCCGCCGTAATCGCTCTCTGACCCAGACTATCTACCTGGCTTTCCAACAACGCCTTACGCGCTTCTAGCTCACCGACTTCAGCACTGAGCATTGTGGTGTCTGTGTCGTACAAATTAAGTAGTGTTTTGTAGCTCAATTCAGATTGTGCAGCTTGAGTCGCAGTTGCATCTGATGTACTCATCAGCGATTGAACCTGAGCTTGAGCTGACGCAAACTGCTGTAGACCCTGAGCCGTACTTTGCTCTGCAAGCTTTAACTCTGCCATGGTTTCTTCTAATTGACGCTCAAGCGTTTCAATTGTGTCGTCACGTTGAGCAGCAAACGTTTCTAGCTCCGCAGTAGTGACATCAAGCCGCGATTGTAGATCAGCCACTTGCGCCTCAAGCACTGAATTTGCATCAGCTGCAGAGGCTAATTGAGTTAACGACACTTCGCCTGCTGTAGTGAATTCAGCCAACTGTGTTTGAGCAGCGTCTAGCTCGGCTTGGAAAGTAGCGATTTCTTCCTGTTTGGCAGCGATTTCACTTGATGCTGTAGCTGCTGCGGCATCTTGTTCGCTACGAACCACTTCGAGCTCTGCGCGCAGGCTTGAAAGCTCTGCTTCTTTTTCGAGCAGCTCTGCTTTGGCAGCATTTAATCCCGCTTCAGCAGCTTCTAGCTTGCCTGTAGCCGCTAAATGATTAGCAACGACAGCATCAGTTTTGCTTTGTAGCCTGGATGATTCATCGCTATTTCGTGATCCCGCAAACCAAGTGGCCACAAGTGCCAAGAATGTTAGCCCTGCAAGCAAGAACTTCAACTGGTAGGAGGACTTACTGGGTGATTTCTCGAAGTCTCTAAACATGTAAATGTAATCCCGAATTAGGTGTGTGATGCAGCAAAGGTGCGACGCAGTGGACAGCTTATCGAAAACCCAACGTTGCCACAATCTTGTCAGCCAATAAGTCGCATGAGGTAGACTGTAACATTGTCAAATAATGTAGCAGTCACCGTGCGAGTACATTTAAGTTCCTTAGGTTGCAGACTAAACGAAGCCGAGCTCGAACAATGGGCTGGAGATTTCCTTCGTTTAGGCGACACAGTCGAAAGCCAAGCTGAAAATGCAGATGTTCTAGTTTTGAACACTTGTGCAGTTACGCGTGAAGCCGTCAGAAAATCTCGCCAACGTATCCAGCGGCTACAACGTGCTAATCCTGAGGCCAAGGTGGTGGTTTCAGGGTGTTACAGCACGCTGGAGAAACCAGCTCAGTTAGCTGAGCTTGGTGTTGACTTAGTCGTACCTAACACCAGTAAAGACAAACTTGTACCCCTAACTCGGCAAACTTTTGCACAACCCACTATGCCTGAAGGCGCCACAGCACCCGCTGAATTTGCTCTTTTTCAGCGCAATCGACATAGAGCATTTATAAAAATTCAGGACGGTTGTCGTTACCGTTGCACGTTTTGTATTGTTACAGTTGCTCGCGGAAGTGAGCGAAGTCGGTCAGTTGTAGACATTTGTAACGAAGTTCGTGAATTGCATCAACAAGGCATTCAGGAGATCGTATTAACGGGTGTTCACGTTGGTGGATACGGATCGGATATCAAAAGCGATCTGCAAACCTTGGTCGAAGCTTTGTTGGAAAACACCGAAATACCGCGAATTCGATTCGCATCAGTAGAACCCTGGGATCTATCTCCTGAATTCTTCACTTTATTCGCTAACCCCCGCATCATGCCGCATATGCACCTACCACTTCAAAGTGGTAGTGACACTGTATTACGACGCATGGCTCGCCGGTGCAAAACTGCAGATTTCACTGTGATATGCCAGCAATTGAGGGAAGCGGTGCCAGAATTTAACGTTACCACCGATATTATTGTTGGCTTTCCAGGCGAAACAGCAGATGAATGGCAAGAATCCCTAGCTTATTTACAGAGCCTTCCCGAGTTTGGTCATATTCATATTTTCACTTACTCAGAACGTGAAGGTACAAAGGCTGCTACTTTGCCCAACCCGGTAGCGTCAAACATCCGACGGCAGCGTAGTCGTGAACTGCACGAAATTGCAGCAAAACAACGAAAATCGGCGCAAGCCTTGCAGCTAAACCAAGTAGTTGCGGTGTTGTGGGAACGCGGGCAACCCGAAAACGGTCAGATACGCCACTGGGGGTACACACCTAACTACATGAAGGTCACAACCTTAAGTGACGTAGATCTGACCAACCAGATATTAGACACACGCTTAACAGCCGTCAGCGATGAAGGGCTGCTAGGCGAAGTGGTGAAATAGCAGCTGTGAACCTGCGGGGATAAATAACCCATCGCATACGGCTAGCATAAACGAACGCCTTAGAGATTGACGGAATAGCATGGCCAACGATAAACCGATCGATACCGACGAAACCGAAACACGAGAGTGGCTCGATGCACTCGATGCCGTTATCGATCGAGAAGGTACTGAACGCGCTCACTATATACTTGAAAAGCTGATCGACAAATCGCGTCGTTCTGGGGCCAACCTACCCTACACCGCGAATACGGCTTACGTTAATACAATCCCCCCGCATTTAGAAGTACCCAACCCAGGTGATCACGAACTGGAACAGCGCATTCGATCCATGATCCGATGGAATGCAACAGCGATGGTATTGCGAGCCAACCGAGATGGTTCAGGCCTTGGTGGCCACATCGCAAGCTTTGCGTCCGCTGCAACCTTATACGATGTTGGCTTTAATCATTTTTTCCACGCACCCACTCCCGATCACGGCGGTGATGTTGTGATGGTTCAAGGGCATTCAGCGCCTGGCATCTATGCACGTTCGTTTATGGAAGGCCGCCTAAGCGCTGATGATCTCGATAAGTTCAGACGTGAGGTAGATGGTGATGGCCTTTCCTCGTACCCGCACCCTTGGTTGATGCCTGAGTACTGGCAGTTTCCAACAGTATCAATGGGCTGGTGTTCACTAACATCGATCTACCAAGCGCGATTTATGAAGTACTTGCAGCACCGAAGCTTGGCCAAAACAGATAACCGTAAGGTTTGGGCATTTTTAGGTGATGGCGAAATGGATGAGCCCGAATCACTTGGCGCCATTTCACTTGCTGGGCGTGAAAAACTCGACAACCTAGTGTTTGTCGTCAACTGTAATCTGCAACGCCTTGATGGCCCGGTACGCGGTAATGGAAAAATAATCCAAGAACTCGAAGGTATGTTTCGAGGCGCAGGTTGGAACGTCATCAAAGTTATCTGGGGTTCTTACTGGGATCCACTACTCGCGCGCGATACCACCGGAAAACTTGCACAACTCATGATGGAAACCGTTGACGGCGAGTATCAAAATTTTAAAGCCAAGAGCGGTGCCTACACGCGAGAACACTTCTTCGGCAAATACCCCGAGACAAAAGCACTAGTGGCCAGTATGAGTGACGAAGATATCTGGCGCCTTAACCGAGGAGGCCACGATCCACACAAACTTTATGCTGCCTACTTAGAGGCAACTCAACACACCGGTCAACCCACCATCATATTAACTAAAACGGTTAAAGGTTATGGCATGGGCGAATCAGGCGAAGGTACCAACGCCACGCATCAGCAAAAGAGCATGGATATGGAATCGCTGAAAAAAATGCGCGACCGTTTTGCTATTCCATTAACTGATGAACAAGTCGAAAACTTAGAATACGTACATCCCGACCCTGAAAGTGAAGAAGTTAAGTACATGCAGGAGCGCCGCAAGTCACTGGGCGGTTACCTACCTCAGCGTAAGAAATTTGCAGAACCTCTTGACGTACCGCCGCTAAGTGATTTCAAAGCATTGCTAGAGGGCTCTGGTGATAGAGAAATGTCCACCACCATGGCATTTGTCAGAATGCTTACCATACTCACGCGCGACAAAAAGATTGGCAAAAACATCGTACCGATCGTGCCAGATGAGGCCCGTACTTTCGGTATGGAAGGCATGTTTAGGCAGTTGGGTATTTATTCATCCGTCGGCCAGCTTTACGAGCCACAAGATCGCGACCAGATCATGTACTACAAAGAAGACAAATCTGGCCAGATACTAGAAGAAGGTATTACCGAGGCTGGCGCCATGGCAAGTTGGTTGGCAGCAGCCACCGCTTACAGCACCCACGGCGTGAACATGGTGCCGTTTTACATTTACTACTCCATGTTTGGTTTTCAACGAATAGGTGACTTAGCCTGGTTAGCGGGCGATATGCGCGCCTGCGGTTTTTTAATTGGCGGCACTGCCGGGCGCACTACCCTTAACGGCGAAGGCCTGCAACACGAGGACGGTCATTCACTCGTCCTGGCTAATACGATTCCCAATTGTGTTAGCTACGACCCCTGCTTCGGCTATGAGATGGCGATCATCATTCATGATGGCATGACTCGCATGCTCGAAAAACGCGAATCTGTTTATTACTACATCACCGCAATGAACGAAAACTACGTTCAACCGGAAATGCCAAAGGGTGTAGAAGAAGGCATCATTAAAGGTATCTACCAGTTACAGGCGCGTAAAAAGCCAGAAGGCTTATCCGTTCGACTACTCGGTGGCGGCACCATTTTGCGCGAAGTTATTGCTGCGGCACAAATGCTTGCAGACGACTGGAAGATCGATTCAGAAATATTCAGCATCACCAGTTTTAACGAACTCGCACGCGACGGCTTAGATGTTGAGCGTTGGAATATGATGCACCCGGAAGAAACACCTAGGGTTCCCTACATCACATCAGTATTAGGTGATAACGACGCCCCTGTTATCAGCTCCACCGACTACATGAAGGCGTATTCCGATCAAGTAAGAGAATACGTACCAGCCACATTTGTAGCACTTGGCACCGATGGCTTTGGCCGCTCCGATACTCGCGCCAAGCTACGTGAATTCTTTGAAGTGGATCGTCGCTATGTTGTCGTAGCCGCACTACACGCACTGGCTCAAGACGGCAAGATTGAAAAATCGATAGTTGCGCAAGCAATTGCAAAGTATGCAATTGATCCCAACAAGCCAAATCCGGTAACGGTGTAAGGAGCGGATCATGGCAGACAATCCAAACACAATCGATATTACGGTTCCCGACATAGGTGATGTTGAGAACGTAGAAATAATCGAAATATTAGTCAGTGAAGGCGATCAACTCGCGATCGATGATTCGATACTGACGCTTGAAAGTGATAAAGCTAGCATGGAGATACCAGCAGCACACGCTGGTATCGTTAAATCAATTAGTGTTGCTGTAGGTGCAACGGTAAGCGTGGGCGATGTTATTGGCACCATGCAAATTGATAACACTGCAGGTGATGCATCCAGTGAGCCAACTCCTGATTCAGCCATTCAAGCTACAGAAGCAACTACCGCTGTTGAAGCGGCGCCGACACCAGCCGTGGCTGAAACTCCTGCGGCGGATAAAGCGGCCGCACCAGCACCTGCCGCCGCAGCTTCTTCAGCAAAACGAATAGCTAACTCACCTACCGCTCACCTAGAAACAGACAAACAGCCGCTGCCCCACGCAAGCCCTGGTGTAAGACGATACGCACGAGAACACGGCGCTAATCTACACCTTATAACCGGCACTGGGCGCAAAGGCCGAATTGTTCGTACTGATGTTACGAGTTTTATAAAAGGTGCGATGGAAGGCTCGCAATCCAGCTACGCAGGGTCCGGCCAATCTCACAGTGGCATTCCCGCTATTCCAGAAGTTGATTTCAGTAAGTTTGGAGAAACTGAACGAGTTGAGTTGGGGCGAATAAACAAACTCAGCGCTAGCAACTTGCATCGTGCTTGGCTTAATGTGCCGATGGTCACCCATCATGACAGTGCAGATATCACCGAAGTAGAGGCGTTTCGTAAGCAGCTTAAAACAGAAGCCAAAGAAGGCGATGCAAAAATTACCGGCCTAGCCTTTCATATGAAAGCACTGGCTGCCACGCTTAAGGTTTTTCCCAAAGTGAACTCATCACTAGCACCGGATGGGCAATCACTCATTTATAAAAAGTACTTTCATATCGGTATCGCGGTTGATACACCCAATGGCTTGGTTGTACCCGTGTTTAGAGATGTCGATCAAAAGAGCATTCAGCAGCTGGCAACTGAGATGGCCGATATGAGCACCCGTGCTAGAGCAAAAAAGCTTAAGCCCGACGAGATGCAAGGTGCCTCCATGACAATCTCCAGCCTAGGCGGTATTGGCGGTACAGCGTTTACGCCAATCGTTAATCCACCCGAAGTTGCGATACTCGGTATAACCCGCGCATCGATGCAACCCGTGTGGAACGGAACGGAGTTTATCCCTCGCCTATTGTGCCCACTCGACTTAAGCTACGACCATCGAGTGGTTGACGGTGCAGATGCAGCCCGCTTTATGGCGCACTACTGCAAAACTATCAGCGATATTCGTCGCCTACTGTTGTAACGTATCAGCATGAGTGAATTAAAAACAATCCAAGTGCCCGATATCGGCGACGTCGACTCGGTTGAAGTTATCGAAGTATTGATAGCCGAAAACCAACAACTCGCCATAGACGACTCAATGATCACTGTCGAAAGTGATAAAGCCAGTATGGAGATCCCCGCACCCACAGCAGGTACCGTTACCTCTGTGCTAGTCAAGCCAGGTGACAAGGTATCCGTTGGTAGCGACATACTCGTTATGGCCGTTGATGAAACTAGTACTTCCAACACTGAAGCACCTAAAGAAACAACACCCGTTGCGGAAAAACCTGCAGTAGCACCTGCGGCTGCGGTTAAATCCGATGATTCAGACGCCTATGATCTTGTCGTCATCGGTGCCGGCCCAGGAGGTTATACCGCCGCATTCCGCGCTGCCGACTTAGGTTTAAATGTTGCTTTAATTGAACGCTATGAATCACTTGGTGGCGTATGCTTGAATGTTGGCTGCATTCCATCCAAAGCACTATTACACACAGCAGCCGTTATTGATGAAGCGAAACACTTAGAAAAACAAGGCATCAGCTTTGCCAAGCCTACTATTGATATTGATAAGCTACGTGGTTTTAAAGAATCTGTTATTGGCCAACTAACCGAAGGGCTAAAAGGTTTAGCGAAGCAGCGTAAAGTCACTGTGCTTACG
>CALJAA010000160.1 GCA_938028465.1 uncultured Granulosicoccaceae bacterium
GGCTGTAGAATTTCATATTGCTGATTACACTGATCCTGAAGACGCTGCGAAGTTGGTGGAGCTGTTAAATGCTTATGCAAACGACCCGATGGGAGGCGGTGAGCCGCTTAGTGATTATGCTCAAGAGAATTTAGCCAAAGCAATGCACGAAACGCCGGGAGCGTTTTCGGTTATTGGTGAATTGGATGGCAAACCTGTTGCGCTAGCCAATTGTTTTCATGGCCTATCCACATTCGCCTGCCAGCCATTGGTCAATATTCATGACCTAGCAGTCGTTGGCGATGTCAGAGGGAAGGGCGTGAGCCAAGGTTTGCTAGCAGCGGTAGAAGCGCATGCGCGTAAGACACGCTGTTGCAAGGTCACGCTCGAAGTGCTCACGGGTAATGTTGCGGCGCTTGCGGCTTACAAGAAGTTCGGTTTTGTACCCTATGAAATGGGTGAGGAATACGGACATGCGGTGTTTTTACACAAGAGCATTAACTAGCGTGTTCTTGTAAGGCCCAAGTCACGTGTTCTTTAACGAGCTCCGATGGGTCATTAGCCCGGGCATTCAGAGCACCGAGCACAGCGGGTGTGGTATCAGCGTTACCTAAGGCTACAGCAATATTGCGTAGCCAACACTCGTAACCAATACGCCTGATAGCCGAGCCTTCCATACGTTCGTAAAACTGCGCTTCAGTCCAGGCAAATAATTCGGTTAGTTTTGTTTTATCTAGTAAATGCCGTGGCTCGAAATCTGTCTGTTCAGTGTCGGCGCTAAACTTATTAAATGGGCACACTAACTGGCAATCATCGCAACCGTAAATTCTATTACCCATCGCTTTGCGAAATTCCAACGGTATGCTGGTGCGTAGTTCGATCGTGTGATACGAAATACATCTTCGTGCATCCACTTTATACGGGGCAACGATTGCATTGGTTGGACAGGCTTGTATGCAAGCAGTACAGCTGCCACAATGACCTTGCTCTAATGGTTTATCTACGGGTAGGGGCAGGTTGATAAACAGCTCGCCTAAAAAAAACCACGACCCCGCAGTGTTTGATAGCAGGTTGCTGTGCTTGCCAATCCAACCAAGGCCGGCTTTTTCGGCAAGCGCTTTTTCTAGTACGGGTGCGCTATCGACAAATGCACGATAATGTAAGTCGCTACCGTGCTCCCCACCTTGTTCACTAATTTGAGTGGCCAGCTTTTGCAGACGTTGCCGCATCAGCTTGTGGTAGTCACGACCAAGTGCATAACGCGATACATAACCCAATTGATTATCTTGCAATACCGTATCGGCATCGGCTGCACCACTAGGGAAGTAATCCATTCGCACTGATATTACGCGCACCGTACCCGGTTCAAGTTCTGTTGGGCGGCTGCGCTTGCTGCCGTGGCGCTCCATGTAATCCATGTCGCCATGAAAGCCTGCGTCCAACCAACTAAGTAGATGGGCTTCGTGTTTGTCGAGTTGAGTGTCGGTAACGGCGCAGTGATTAAAACCGAGCTCTTTGGCCCAGGATTTTATTTGCGTTGATAGCGTTGTTAACGCGGTTGTATCGATGGGATGTTCAGACATATGCCCATGATAGGGGGTTAGCTAATTTTATGTGGCTTTGCTTTACAACAACCTTACTCGGCAAGTTCTGGGAAGTGACCGTTTTTATAATATATAAGGGTGCCTGCCTCCGCCGACCACGATTGCCAAGCTTCAACTGGGTTACGAATCCAAGAGCCAGCGTCGTATTGCCCTTTCTCATCGTGAAGCTTGCCAGCTAGTACTAGCACTTCTTCGCCTCGCGGGTCTAAACGCGGTACGAATGATGCGGCGCTTGTCCAACGCACCATCATTGAGTTACTGGTGCCATGCATATGCAGAGGCATCACTTCTGTCCCCTCCTCAGGGCCTGGTAACCATTTGCTTTCATCGTGTGTGTTGATGCGACGAGTTTCGCCATCGCTAGTAGCAAATTGGCCAAGAGACAAAAACAACAAGCCATGATCGATATCTTGGCCTTCGCTATGAGCTGTACCAAAATGCAATTGCTCTGCAGGGTTGGTATGTGCATCGGTAGCGGGATTGCGCAGGTAAAGCCCGGCAGGGAATACATTGTTTTGATCACTGAGCTCGCCGGCTTGTACCAGCGCTTCAAAACCTGTGTGGGCATAAAGCGATGAGCGCGCAAAAGCAGACCTGGTGCGAAGCTGTGCTGTAAGACGAAAATCGCCTTCGTCAGGCACAAACTCTAGTATTCGAATCTCCAAGCCATCAAAGCCAGTGGCTTGCCAATGGGTTTCACTCGGCAACATCACAACGCGCTGCCTAAAGTCAGCGTTGATCGGAGGTTGATTATCCGGCAGCCACGGGTGGCATATTTCGGTATTAATCAGGTTTGCTGGCGGCATCTTACTCATGGCGCAGTTAATGGCTTATTGACGTTAGCGACCGCAGTATACAACCGTTGAAATTTCTCTAAAAGTTCTCTATTATTATTGGAGAACTTTTGGAGTACGTTATGACAGTCCTTAACGATCTAACCCACCTAGAAACCCGCGTTTTGGGGGCCATAGAGCGTCATATAAGCCGCCACGGGCAATCCCCGACCATTGCTGAGCTCGCGAGCGAATTGCGCCTGAAGAGCAAAGGCACGGTACATCGCTATGTTCAGTCACTAATTGAAAAGGGCCATCTAGAGCGCCATGGCACAGGTTGGCGCGGGCTACGCTTAGTGAGCGGCGGAGGGGAAAGCAAAAATGGGGTAAGCAAAAGTGGGGCGGCCTTCAATCCGCCGTCAAACAATCCAGCTCTCAGCAATGTTATTGCGATTTCATCCGTGCCGGCAGGTAATATGTCGCCCGGTAAATTTCGCATTCCACTATTGGGCCGTATTGCAGCGGGCATGCCGATTGAGGCCATCGAGGATCAAAACCATCTCGACTTAGCCGAATTTTTTATCGGCCCCGATCGTTATGCGCTTAGAGTGACTGGTGATTCAATGATCGAAGTGGGCATCCTTGATGGCGATACCGTTATCTTGAAAAAATCCAATGCTGTGCGCACTGGTGATATCGTCGTGGCATTGATTGACGGACAAGAGGCAACATTAAAGCGCCTTGGCGAGTGCAAAGACGGCATGGTGGAGCTCATCCCTGAAAATAAAACCATGAACTCATTCCGTTATGCCGAAACTCGTGTTAGTTTTCAAGGTGTGTTGGTTGGTCAGTTGCGCGGCTACTAACAATTTACTGGGCAAACTCTAGGCTAGATTAAATGCAAAAACTCGATGAAGACTCCCTTCACGCACTAAAAGTCGCGTTTTGCTATATGCCAAAAGCGATCGAAGTCAATGAATACGATTTCGCTGGCCGAGTTGAAAAAATACTTCAAGACATCAACACCGTGCGTGAAATTTTACTCATCAATGATATTGACCCAGATGAAGTGTATGGCGATCTTAATCCTGACGACTCGCCTAATTCTTCTTATTAGTGGGTCTTATTAGTAAATGAATCGCTAAAGCACGAAGTACAATGCAAAGCGCACCGCCGGTGGTGCATAAAACTAAAAGGCGTAATGGCATATGAACAGACGCAAGTTTATTCAATCTACCGTTGCCGCCGCATTAGCTGGGCGTTCCATATCAACGTCTGCTTTGGCTAACGAACCTGTCACTTTTAAATTAATGGCTCAGGCTAGCCTAACGAACATCGTTGGGCCTGATTTTCCGGCAACCCCTGTTTGGACATTCGGTGGTGGGGTGCCGGGCTCGCCAATTCGAATCAAGCGTGGGCAAGCTATCGATGTTGAAGTTGCCAATGATCTTGACGTGGCCACCTCCGTGCATTGGCATGGTATACGATTACCTAATGCAATGGATGGGGTAGCCGGATTGACCCAGGTGCCAATCAAGCCAGGTGGTACTTTTCGTTATCAATTCACGCCTCCCGATGCCGGCACGTTTTGGTACCACTCTCATATCAATGCACATGAGCAGGTGGGTAGAGGGTTATACGGTCCATTAATCATTGAAGAAGAGTCGCCACCTATTGTTGATCGCGAGCTAGTTTGGATGATCGATGACTGGCGATTGCTTGAAGACGCCAGTATTAGTGAAGACTTTGGTAATGGTCATGATAAGTCCCATGCCGGGCGTATTGGTAATGTCCCTACCGTCAACGGGCGTTTTCGCGACGTTGTAAAAGTGAGCAGCGGCGAACGCGTTCGCATACGGCTAATTAATGCATCCAATGCGCGTAATTTTTCATTATCGTTTGGTGATTTATCACCTTCGATTATCGCTATAGACGGGCAAGCGGTAACACCCTATGTTAGTAATGAACCGATAGTGATTGGCGCGGCTGGGCGCGTGGATGTCATTATCGATTTTCATGGTGAGCCAGGTTCGCATCTGGCTGTTGTCGACAATTTTTATCGGCAATCTTTTGATCTAATAAAACTGGTGTTTGAAAAGAAAACGCTGCGACGTGAATCTTTGAAAACGCCTATAGCGTTATCACTTCCGAAGCTGCCGGAGCCAGAATTAGAAAATAGTTTGCGTAAAGAAGTGATTATTGGAGGCGGTGCAATGGGAGGATTGCAACGGGCAAAATTGGATGGTCAATGGATGGATTTGCGCGAAATCGCAAGCCAGGGTTATGTCTGGGCGCTTAATGATGACGTAGGGAATAAGTTGGATATGTCACCCTTGTTGGAGTTAAAACAAGGGCAATCCGTTAGCTTATCTATTAAAAACGACTCAGCATTTCCGCATCCGATGCATCTGCATGGACATCATATGAAGCTTTTATCGATAGATGGTGAAAAGCTAGCTGAGCCAATATGGGTTGATAGTCCGTTGCTAATGCCGCGACAAGAAATGGAGTTTGCGTTTGTAGCAGACAATCCGGGCAAATGGCTGTTTCATTGCCATGTGTTGGAGCATCACGCAGCGGGATTGGGAGCCATGATTAGGGTGCTTTCTTAAGCTGATACTGCTTCAGTATCGATCCTATAAAAATTACGCAAACTATAACCGTCCGGATGCTTGTCTCTGTCAATTTATCCACTGTCAATTTACGGATGTTGAATCAGACCAAAGCATTAAATAACTTAAGCAACTTATTGAAATATATTACGCGAGTAAGTTGCGAGTAAGTTGCGATTGAGTTGCGATTGAGTTGCGATTGAGTTGCGATTGAGTTGCGATTGAGTTGCGATGTTAGTAATAAGTGATAAATGCAGCAAAAAGCACTGGCAATGACGACATTTAAAGGTGGAGTTTCTAGTTTAATGTCTGTTGTGAGCACTGGAAAGGATAATTCTCAAGCAATATTCTGGGTTCAAAATCGCAGTCCGGTATAG
>CALJAA010000161.1 GCA_938028465.1 uncultured Granulosicoccaceae bacterium
CGGGGATGATTTTTATTCAAGCTTCACGCTGCTAAACCGCACCAGATTGCTGCTTAGTCGGCGTGATCCCAAAGGCCGCTTTATACACCTTTGAAAAATGCTGAGTGCTATCAAATCCACACGCTACTGCCACATTCAGAACTGACATATCAGTCTGCATCAACAGTTTGCGCGCTCGGTTTACTCGCATTTCTAAAAAGTAGCGCTTAGGCGAACAGTTAAGATAACGGCCGAACAATCGTTCCAACTGACGTTTTGAAATACCGATTTCGTCAGCAATTGCAGACGTAGATACAGGCTCTTCAATCGAATCCATCATCTTTTGAATAGCTTTATTTAAATGTGGATTGCGTCCTACTTGCCGTGAATGTAAACCGACTAGCTGATCTACCGATGCATCTCTTACTGAGTAATACACCATTTGATCTGCCACTGAGGTGGCGAGCTCTGCTCCGTGTTGTTCCCTAATAAGATTAAGTATCAAATCCGCCGTCGCGGTACCACCTGATGCCGTAATGATAGGCTCGTCCGCGACAAACACATTGCGCACTAAATTCACGTCAGGAAACTGCTCCATAAACGAATCATGAAACTCCCAATGAATAGCCGCTTTTGAACCATCAAGATACCCTAGCTCCGCTAACAAATAAGCAGCTGAGCATAAGGCACCCATTGGAGATCGCATGCTGCGCTGCTTGCGCAGGCAGTCTTTTAAAGCAGCACTATTTTGGTTTTGGACGTTGATACCTGAAAGAACAAATAAGCGATCATTTTTTGGAATAGCATCAAAGCCACAATCAACCAGCGTAACCGTACCGTTGGAACAACTAGCTGATTCGCCGTTTTCTGAGGCTAGCGACCATTCATAAAGTACTTTACCACTGACCAAGTTGGCAATACGCAACGGCTCTATAGCGCATGAGAACGCGATATGCGAAAAATCCTCTACTAATAGGAAGACGAAATGTTGGGCAACATTCATGCAGCGCACCAATCTATGTATACAATGTGTATACTATAACGTATGAAGGATGCATCCAAGCAACGTAAAGCAGAGCTCGTTACGGCTCTAAAGCGCGCGATTCTTACGCAAGAGCTTTTACCTGGTGCGGATTTAGATGAAGTGAAGCTCTGTGAGCAGTATGAACTATCGCGTACCCCATTGCGAGAGGTACTGCGGCAACTCGCGGGTATAGGGTATGTGGAGCTAAGAGCAAACCGCGGTGGGCGAGTCGCTGAACTTAGCCACGAAACGCTCAGGGAGTTTTTTATCGCAGCACCAATGATTTATGGCGCGATCCTCCAACTTGCCGCAAGCAATGCAAAACCCGCTCAAATACGAGAACTAAAAGACGCACAAAAACAATTTGTAGCCGCAATGAAAAAACGTAACGCGGCTGAACGCTCGCTTGCCAATAATCGCTTTCATGAAATAACAGGTGATATGGCCGATAACCAATATCTACTGCCTAGTTTTAACCGGCTCTTGATTGATCATGCCCGTATTGGGATTCGCTTTTATGATCCTGCAGATGTTGAAAATGCCAGCACGCTAAAATTGGCAAGCCAGCAACACGATCAAATCATCTCAGCGATAGAAACTCACAACGCAAACGATGCAAAACAATTGGCCGATGATCACTGGAACCTATCGCGTAATCAGATAGAGCGATTTGTCATGCCACGCGGGATTGATGCTCCCTTAGGCTCTGCAGCCACCACCGCCTAACGTCACTGTTTGTGATACAGCTTAAAAACATGAAACCAATATTTGAATTTGAAGGCATCTACACACCATTGGTTACCCCAATGAATGCCGATGGCAGTGTTAACTTCGACGCGTTATCTTCATTAATAGAACATCTAATCGAGCGCGGCGTTCATGGATTGATATCCGGTGGATCAACCGGCGAGAATTACGCGCAAACGGTTGAGGAACGGATAACTGTTGCGAAGTTTGTTCAGCAACAAACCAAACAACGAGTTGCTGTTATCGTCGGCACAGGTTCCATGCTAACACCCGACTCTATCGCATTAGCCACCGCCGCTCGTGAGATGAATGCCGATGCAATTCTACTAGCAACACCGCCGTACTCCGTACCGACCGAGCGCGAAAATGCGCTTAACGCTCTAGCTATCGACAAAGCTGCCAATCTACCTGTGATGCTTTATAACTATCCTGGCCGAATGGGCGTCTCAATGGGTGAAGAGTTTCTTGACCGTGTTGGTCGTTCGCGTAATTTTTGCGGTATCAAAGAGAGTTCTGGCGATATTAACCGCGTGCACATATTGGCAAGGGATTATCCGCATATACAAATGTCTTGCGGTATGGATGATCAAGCCTTGGAGTTTTTCGCCTGGGGCGCTCGCAGCTGGGTATGTGGCGGCTCTAACTTTTTACCGGATGAACATATCGCGCTTTATCAAGCCTGCGCGGTAGAGGGTAACTTCGACAAAGGCAGACGCATTATGTCTGCAATGATGCCATTGATGAGAGTACTCGAGCAAGGCGGTAAGTTTGTGCAATGCATCAAGCACGGTGTCACGTTTGCTGGCATTGATACAGGCCCAATGCGCCCACCGTTAAAAGCGTTAAATAAAGATGACAAACGCGAGCTGGAGCAAGTGATCCGGGTGCTTAAAACAACAATTGCAACGATAGCGGCAGAGGGATAACTTGTGAGCCTACTAACGACTGAAGAATACGAAGCCATTGCCGCCAATCTTGACTTACCTACTGGCGCTTACATTGATGGGAGCTATCGCCCAGCCATCTCTGGCGATACGTTCAGCACGATCAACCCTGCAACAAAAAAAGCCATCGCTGATGTCGCTTCTTGTGGGTCAGCCGACGTTGATTTAGCCGTCACAAAAGCACGAGACGCATTTGAAGATGGCCGCTGGAGCAAGCTACACCCCTCCGAGCGTAAGGATGTTTTGATTCGCTTTTGCAAACTGCTGACTCGCAATGCTAACGAGCTTGCCGTTATGGAAAGTATTGATAGTGGGAAGCCTATTTATGATTGTGTCACCGTTGATATCCCGGAAACCATCCACTGCTTAAAGTGGCATGCGGAGGCTATCGATAAAATTTACGATCAGGTAGCGCCCTCATCCGATGACCACATCGCGATGATTGTGCGCGAGCCGATTGGTGTAGTCGGTTTAGTACTACCGTGGAACTTCCCATTATTAATGCTTGCGTGGAAGATCGGCCCTGCACTCGCTGCTGGCTGCTCAGTTATCGTGAAACCCGCGACAGAAACTTCACTCACCACATTGCGTGTTGCGGAACTAGCACGCGAAGCTGGCTTACCTAATGGTGTTCTCAGTATTCTAACGGGCACCGGTGAAGCCGTCGGAGAACCCATCGGCCGCCACCCCGATATTGATATGGTGTCTTTCACGGGTTCAACAGTCACCGGTAAGCGTTTCCTTAGTTACTCAGCCGAATCCAACGCTAAGGAAGTCGTATTAGAGATGGGCGGCAAGAATCCTTGTATCGTCATGGATGATGCCGAGGATATCGACGTAGTGGCACAGCATATTGTTAACGGCGCTTTTTGGAATATGGGCGAAAACTGCTCGGCGTCCTCTAGGCTAATTGTTCATAAGACGATAAAAAACGAATTGTTGGAGCGTATAAAGGCACATGCCAATCACTGGAACGTGGGCAATCCACTGAGCCCAGAAACTCGTTTAGGCGCGTTGGTGAGTAAAGCGCACTTTGAAAAAGTCAGTGGCTACCTCGATATCGCCAATAAACAAAGCAATAACATCGTGTGCGGCGGGCAAACTCATGACGATGCATACGTTGAGGCGACTATCGTTCAAGTTGACAGTAACAGTGATGAATTAGCTCAGGACGAAATCTTTGGCCCGGTGTTGTCTGTTATCACAGTCGCAAGCTTTGATGAAGCCATTGCCGCAGCTAACGACACCGCATACGGCTTGTGTGCCTCACTCTTCACCGCTAACAATAAGCGCGCGATACGTGGCGCTAGAGCGCTACGCGCCGGCACCGTTACGATTAATAGTTTTGGTGAAGGTGATATCTCCACCCCTTTCGGTGGCTACAAGCAATCGGGCTTTGGTGGACGCGACAACTCCCTGCACGCACACGATCAATACACACAACTTAAGACCATTTGGATTGACCTATCGGACGCTGCAGAAAACGCCGTCACGTGAAGCACTACCCAGCGGCGCGATTGCCAAGCCACACTGGCTTGGCGCCTTGGCGCGACATTCTAACAGTCGCACCACCAAGCTTCCCTCAACTTGATCACTCGGCAGTAGCAGATGTCACTATTATTGGGGCAGGCTTTGCAGGCCTTGCAGCCGCGCAGCGTTTAACCCAACTTGATTCAAACCTAAACGTTACGGTACTCGATGCAGGCAAGATTGCAGAAGGCGCCTCCGGGCGTAATTCAGGCTTTATGATTGACCTACCCCATGATTTAGCATCCGAAAACTATTCAGGCGATGCCTTACGAGCTGATCAAAAACAGATTGAATTAAACCGGCAAGCCATTGCTTTTGCAAAGAACGCTGTAGAGCAATACGATATTAACCGAGAGTTCTTTAGCGAGATCGGAAAGGTTAACGGTGCCGCCAGTAGCCACGCTGACAAATGCAATACCGACTACGGCAATCACTTAGATCAGCTTAACGAAACTAACGAACGCTTGGATGCTCAGTCGATGTATGAACTTACTGGCAGCAGGCATTATCTATCGGGTATCTACACCCCAGGCACGGTACTGATACAACCTGCTGGGTTCAGCTTGGCTCTTGCTGCGGGGTTACACAGCCAAGTGGATATCTACGAAAACTCTCCTGCACTGGCTATCAAACATGACAAGGCGAATTGGATTATTGAGTCAAGTAAGGGCCGTGTTACATCCGGCCAAGTAATCATCGCGGCAAACGGTCATCTTGAAAGTTTTGGATTTTCTAAAAACCGATTGATGCACATCTTTTTATATGCGTCGATGACACATGAATTCAGTCGCAAAGAATCCAAAAATATAGGTGGCCAAGACAATTGGGGTATAACACCATCTGACCCTATGGGTACGACTATGAGGCGCTTTAAAACACCATCAGGTGGTAGCCGCATTATTACCCGCACATGCGCGCACTACTTGCCTGAAATGCGCACCACTGACGCTAAAATGCAAAAGGCTGCGGCGATCCATCGGCAAAAGTTTCAGCAACGCTTTGCCCACTTGGGTGAAACACAAATGCAATACCAATGGGCCGGCCATCTATGCCTTAGTCACAACGGTGTGTCAGTTGCGCAGGAGCTAGAGCAAGGCCTATATAGTGCCTGCGTACAAAACGGCCTAGGGGCAACCCGCGGTATATTGACCGGAATCAGCGCTGCTGAGCGTTGTCTAGGCTTAAAAACAGAAATCAGCGTGTTTTTTGAGAGTGAAAAGCAAGCCAGTTTGTTACCACCTGCACTTCTAGCCAAACCAGTCGCCAATGCATTACTGAAATGGAAGGAGAGACGAGCAACAAACGAGTAGCTACCACACAGATAAAACAGATAGCCAGAGCCTCGAATGATGCAATTACACTTATGATTAATGGCGTGCTAATTCCACTAATTACCTCTAAATCGATGTTGGTCTTAACGCTTGAATTTAACATCAAGGCAAGCTTAATTGTGAGGTTCTACCACCATCTATTACATAAGTTTGGCCGGTTATAAATTGGTTACCTTTAGAGGATAGAAAACCCACGAGACGGGCAACGTCATCGGGCGAGCCAGTATGCCCTAAGGGGTGAATACCAGCGATTCCTTCTTTGAACGCATCCGGGTCATCCTGAGCAGCAATAAATTGATTATTTAAATCAGTATCAATCCAACCTGGTGCAACTGCGTTACATCGGATACCTAAGGGCCCAAGGTCAACAGCCGTTGAGCGGGTTAAACCAATCAAACCCGCTTTTGAACTGCAATACGCTGTGTGTAAAGGATTAGCGGCAACCCCCTCGATAGATGCAATATTAACGATACTGCCTTTGCTAGTTTGCAACATGGGTAACGCTGCCTGTATCATTAAAAACGGCGATGTTAGATTAACCATAAGTGAACGCTGCCAGTCTGCCACCGTTGTGTCGGCAATCGACATCTCTTGCATTACCCCTGCATTGTTAA
The DNA here is from genome assembly GCA_938028465.1 of uncultured Granulosicoccaceae bacterium. GTDB lineage: Bacteria > Pseudomonadota > Gammaproteobacteria > Granulosicoccales > Granulosicoccaceae > Granulosicoccus. Next base: position 6,170 of record CALJAA010000161.1, read on the forward strand.
CTAGCACATCAAGCTGACCACAGCGTTCATGAATAGAGTCAATTACGTTAGCCGCAGCGGTGTCTTTACTAAAGTCAGCGGTAATACTTTCAAACTCGCTTGAGTTGCGTCGCTGTGCGCAAAACACACGTGCACCTGCTGTTTTAAAGTACTTTGCGATGGCCAAACCGATACCGGAGCTTGCGCCGGTCACCAACACGACTTGATCGGCAAATGCATTCACGATACAGGCTTACCACCATTAATTTCGATCAACTCACCACAGATATATCGAGCTTGATCTGAGGCTAAAAACGTAATGACGTCTGCAATATCCTCAGCCTCTGCGATACGGCCTATTGGGACTGTTTTATTCAGTTCCTGAACCGCCGTGACAGGATCAAAGCCTCGCCGCTCAAATCCTGTACGCAGCATGGGTGTATTCACTTCATTCGGGCATACCGCATTCACGCGAATACCCTGATGAGCATGGTCACGTCCCATACACTGCGTAAGCGACGCGATGGCCGCCTTACTCATGCAGTAAACGGCGTGGCCAGGCCCTGGATGTACGCCCCAGCAAGAGCTCACGTTTATGATGACGCCACCGCCATTGGCCGCCATATGATCAATAGCCGCGCGACATAAAATGTACGGCGCTCTAACATTTACGGCCACTGAAACATCGAAATCCTCAACGGAGGTTTCGGTTACATCCCCCCGCCTCATAATGCCGGCATTGTTAACAACAATATCAAGGCCACCAAGCGCTTCGATGGCACTCGGGACTAAATTGTTAATGTACTTATCATCTGAAAGATCACCCGGCAGATGAGCTTGTGCGTTGATATCATCAACCGCTATGTCGGCAACGGCCAACAACGCTCCGCCTTCTGCAAAGGCTTTTGCCACTGCCTGACCAATACCGCCGTTGGCTCCCGTGAGCAACACTTTTTTATTGTTAAATTGCATTCCCGTTACCGTTGAACCTGTTTACTACCAATAACTAGTAACTTTGATTAAGCTCTTCTGCGGCCGGTATTTCGCTTTCACGCTTTGCAATATACTCAAGCAGCGCTTCGTCTTTCGCTTGATCTAGCTTAGGCTCTTGATATTCACTTAATAGTTTCTTGGCCCGTATCAACGCGCGCTCCGTTATGTCTTTACTGCCTTCTGCCACCCATTGCTCAATGGAATTGTTATCAAACATTTCAGGCATAAAGAAAGCCTCCTGAAAACGTTCTTGGGTGTGTTCATGCCCGAGGTAGTGCCCGCCTGGCCCGACATCACTAACGGCATCGATAGCCGTATCAAAATCGTCCCAATGTAAACCCTGTGCCATACGATAAGCCATCGCACACTGCTCGGCATCGACAATGAACTTCGCTGTTGAACAATGCATACCCGCTTCATTCCAACCAGCGGAGTGCCAGATGTAGTTAGCACCGGCGTGTATGACAGCCGACAACGTAGTAGCTGATTCATAGCCTGCTTGGGCATCAAACATTTTTGCGCCACCTAGCGTGTTTGATGTTCTCCATGGCACTTTGTAATGACGGGCTAATTGCCCAATCATAAAATTCATTAAGCTAATTTCTGGCGTGCCAGCCATAGGCGAACCCGAGCGCATGGATACAGTTGACAAGTAATGGCCATATATTGCTGGCGCACCTTTGCGCACGACCTGCGTGTAAGCCAATGCAGATAATGCTTCTGCATTAAGTTGTGCAACGGAGGCGGCAACCGATGCCGGAGTATTTGCACCACCGAGTACAAACGGAGAACATAGGATGGGTTGGTTACGTTTACTAAATGCACGCAAGGCTCCCAACATGGTTTCATCCCAAACCAGTGGAGAATTACCATTACAGTTGCCGGTAACGACCGCGTGAGTATCTAGATAATCTTCGCCAAACAACACGCCACACATATCCATCACATCTTCAGCATTTTTTGGGCTGGTTGTCATGCCCATAAAGGTTTTGTCTGAGTACTTCATGGATGAATAGGTAATACGCAAATGGCGTTGACTAATCGGATGGTCATAGGGCTCAACAATATGATGTGCTGATGAATGCAACGCTGGCAACATATGCGATAGTTTATGGAACATCGCTAGGTCGTCTAGTGTTGGGTTTCGGCGTTTGTCTTCTAAGTCACGCAAATACGGCGCACCCGTCATCGGAACAAAGATCGAATGATTCTTACCCGCTGATACGTTTTTTTCAGGATTACGCGCGGTGTAATCGATGTGTTCGGGTATTGTGTTGATAAGCTCACGAACGAGGCCACGATCCAAATAGACTTTGTCACCTACTACTTTGGCACCAGCTTGGCGCCAATCTTCTAACGCAATATCATCACGAAACACAACGCCTACGTTTTCTAAAATATCGTGTGAAGCGTTATCGATTCGAAGTAGTTGTTCGTCGGATAGTATTTCGCAAAGTGGGAACTTGCGATCTAGTGTGGGCAGCATCTCGAAGTTAGGGGCTAAGCGCTGAGCTCTACGGGCAGCTCTTCCGCCTGCTCGAGACCGCCCTGCTTTAGTTCCTGATATCGATGGTGATGACATTGCTTGCTCCGATTTGAGCGTACAAGCTAACAGCCAGCAACCGAGAAAGCATGTATTTAAACGACATTAGCGGTCGTTTTGGCCAAATTCTGACACCTAGTCAGTAGGCACAGAGCTTGCGTTTTCGCCAGCTGCGGCTTGCCGCTCGCCAATTCGACGCGAATGAAAGCGTTGGAAACCTTCATCACTGTCATAGCCTTTTTGGTTGATCCAGGTAAGCATGTCAAGAAAGGTACCCTTACCAAAGGCTCCATACATATTGCCATCAGCAGCATCGGCTGCATGCAGTTTCCCATCAAGCTGTTCGGGCATAAACATCCAAGTTGGTGTAAACATAATCTCCCATTTTTCTGCAGCTGTTTTTTCAGTGAGTACTTCACCATCAGAATCGGTGACTTCTTCATCACCATAAAGATTGTATTGCACTACAACAAAATTCTCTTTTATATAGGCAACAACTTCTGGATCTTGAAGCACTGTTTCATGCATCTTTGTACAATAAACACAACCCTGTTGTTCAAACAATATAATGAGCCGCTTGTTCTTTTCTGTTGCCTCGACAACGTCCTCAGAGATATCACGAAAACTTAACGAGAGCCAATCAGGCTTGTGAAGGCCATCGTCACCCATTTGCACACTAGCTTGCGCCTGTACAGAGAGCACAGCTGATAAGACAAAAGCGAACATTATTAACGCACTGTTTTTAGGCTTTCTATTGCGTAGTGATTTCATGAGAATCCCCCTCTAATCGCCGCTATACGACTACTGTTATTTACCTGACGAACAGCGCCAATTAGCGCGTATCCATAACAAAGAATACACCAATCCTAAAACACCGGCACTTACAATGATATATGCTGATTGACGGTATCCATATTGCCGTACTCCCGGCGAAACGTCGCTGGCGCCATCGTGAAATACTTTTTAAAGACACGACCAAACGCTGCCTCTGACTGATAACCAGCACACTCAGCCACTATAATCATTGGGTCAGGTGTTTCTACCAACTGCTGTCGCGCCAATTGCATACGCCAATTGGTAATGTAAGTAAGTGGCGACATCGCCATTTTTTTAGAAAAATGTGTAGCAAATGCTGTACGTGATTGGCCGGCTGTTTTCGCTAGCTCGTCTAAAGTCCAGTTATACGATGGGTTTTCATGTATTGCGGTGAGTACCTTAGAGATTTTGTCGTCAATAAGGCCCGACAATACTCGATACTGCTGCCCATCTTCATCGAGAAACGAGCGCAACGTTTGCACGAAAATAATTTCGGATAATTTAATGGCGATTAAATCGCTACCCGCATTATTGGTACCCGCTTCAGCCCCTATAATTTTTAAGCTGCTTTCAAGCCAATTTGTTTGATCACCACTGTAGTTATTAATGTGAATGTACCGAGGTAGTTCATCAATTAATGGATGCGTTGCGAAATCCTGAAATTCAAAATGTCCACAAACCAATTGCGTTTCGTGGCCAGTACCAAACTCGCCGTAAACTAATGACCCTTTGCCGGAAAATCCCGATTTCTCAAGCACCTCATCTAGAGGTAATGAATCCAACTCAGTTTTAGGATCACAATAAAGTGTGTGTGACTCACCGCGCATAATAACAATGAGATCGCCTTGCTCGAGCAACACTGCGTCTTCTACGCCTTCCACACGCACCAAGCAACGCCCTTTATGCACAAAGTGAAAGCGTGCAACGTTTTTGTAGGACGGCACTTTTACTCCCCATGGGCTGGTAAATGACGTGCGAAAATACAAGGTGCCTTTCAGCCGCAGCCTGCCAAGAATGTCGCTGAGTAAATCCATCGTTTTGCCCTACACCTAATCGATGCAATCAAGATAACAAATTCCCAACCATAAAATACCGATTTACCCGCAATTCAGCCCATTCCTGAACGATCGATCAAGAAACTAGCGTTTTTGATCATTCATTTACCCATTTGATTGGTATTAACTACACACATCCCATGCTACCCATGGGTTAAACCACTCAATGGAGAATGAAATGAAATCTTTACTTAAATCAATTGCATTAGCTGGCGTTGTCGCGCTTTCTGCCCCAGCCTATAGTGCCTCCCCCGCTGATCTAAATGATCTTGAAATTGCGCACGTAGCCTACACGGCTGATGTGATCGATATTCGTTATGCACACATGGCATTGGCTATCTCAACCAACCCGGACATTCACGAATTTGCTAAAACAATGATTCGTGATCATGAGGCCGTTAACGAGCAAGCACTAGGTTTACTAGCCAAGCTAGGCGCTGAAGCGCAGGATAACTTCCTAAGCCAAAAACTGAATGCCGATGCTGAAGGCATCCTTAACGAAATGTCTAAGCTTCGTGGTGAAGAGTTTGATATGTACTATGCCAGTAACGAATTGGCTTATCACGGCGCGGTAAACGGTTTAGTGGGTGATGTGTTTATCCCCAATATCGAAAACGCTGAAGTTAAAGCCTTGTTTGAAGCGGGTTTAAAAATCTTTCAAGCTCATGAAAAGCATGCTGACATGATGGTTAAAGGTCTTAAATAAAGATGACTATCGCAAGCATCATCAAACGTTGGGCTAGCCTAAGTGTATTGCTGTTGGTTATTGCATCGCTACTCTCAGGGTGCAATGCCACTGGCATTAACAACGCTTACGCAGATGACTCAGTTGTAGCACCAACAGCACACGTGGTCGACATTAAGGATTTCAAATTTTCGCAGGCATTGCTTAACGTAAAACCTGGGGATAGCATTACTTGGACAAACCTTGATATCGCTCCGCATACAGCAACTGCTGTTGACAAGAGCTGGACTAGCCCCGAACTGAAAACCGGTGAGAGTTATACGATGCAAGTGTCGGCTGATACATCAACGGCCTACTTTTGTATCTACCATCCTTCTATGGTGGCGGCGCTGGAGATTGTGGGCGGGTAGTTGTTGTTATTTTCGCTTACCATTTGTTATCCCCGCGAAGGCTTAAACCTTGTCATCCCCGCGAAGGCGGGGATCCATACTTTGCATACACAGGGATCCCCGCCTTCGCGGGGATGACAATAGCGGCGCGAGAATGACAAACAACTACGCGAGTATTACTCATGCCCTCGCAGGGATGACAACTTACGAAGCATAGTCCGACTGTTCACTATCCAAAATCGCACGTAGCTCCTGAAAATGCCTATCTTCTTGCTCAGGGTAAGCTTCAATTTGTTGTGCGGTTTTCTCTGCAATCTCGTGTGGGATAACGCGTAATGGTTGGCCCGTTTGCAACGCTTTAATGTAAGTCTGGGCGGCACGTTCAAAGTAATACAAGCGATTAAACGTATCGGCTACGCTACTACCAATAACCAACACGCCGTGGTTACCCATTACCATAACTTTCTTTTTGGGATCAGTGAATAGCTGCGCGCATCGCTCACCTTCATCTTCAAATGCTAGGCCGCCATAGTGCTCATCAACAACAACGCGATCGTAAAAAATTGCGCAGTTTTGATCGATTGGCGGCAGCCTGCTATCTTGCAAACCAGCCAGCACCGTTGCATAGACTGAATGCACATGCATCACACATCGTGCATGTGCACAATGCCGATGCACCCCGCCATGCAATCCCCAAGCAGTTGGGTCTGGTGCATCGGGTTTGTTTAGCGTTTCAGGATCGTTCGCATCAATCTCTAGAATATCTGATGCTTTAATGCGACTGAAATGCCATTGATTAGGGTTCATTAGAAACTTGGTGCCATCGTCATTTACCGCTAAGCTGAAATGGTTGGCTACACCTTCGTGCAATTCTAATCGAGCGGCCCATCTAAACGACGCGGCTAAATCTTCACGCTCCTGCCAGTGATCCATGTTGGTTTTTAGTTTAGTAATACTCATAGACAAACTCCAAGGGCAAATAACTCACCTCAAAAAATTGAATTTGTTTAACCCATCGTTAAACAAACGGCATGTGTCGGTTTACATCTTTGTACAATAAATACCTAAATGGGCTGTCGCCTGCGGCATAGCAAGCTTGCGGGCAAAATGCTCTCAGCCACATGTAATCACCAGGCTCCACTTCTACCCAATCCTGATTCAGCTTATAAACGCCCTTACCTTCAAGCACATACAAGCCATGCTCCATCACATGGGTTTCCATGAATGGGATAACGTATCCCGGTTGAAACGTCACAATGTTAACGTGCATATCATGCCGTAGATCATCTGGCTCTACAAATCGTTTCGTTGCCCAACCATCATTGGTATCCGGCATGGAGATAGAGCCAACATCGTTTTCATTGGTGACGAACGCTTCGGGATGATCAATGCCATCCACGGCATCATAACGTTTGCGAATCCAATGAAAGTGGGCTGTCTCGGTGCCGTTATTACGTACAGACCAAACAGCATTGGGCGGCAGAAACACATAACCGCCTGACTCAACCTTATGCTGTTTATCGTCTATTGTAATATCCAACGTTGCTTTGATAACGAACAGCACGTGCTCTACCCCAGCATAGGTTTCAGGCATGTCGCTACCACCGCTAGGGGCCACTTCTACCAAGTACTGTGAGAACGTTGATGCGAAGCCCGCCATAGGTTTAGCGATCACCCAAGCAAGCGTGTTAACCCAATGAGGCAGACGGCTACTTACGATATCAGTCTGACAACCCGCCGGGATAAACGTATAGGCCTCAGTAACAACAGCTCGTGTATCTAAGCGCGTTGATTGCGGTGGTACCGGGCCGTGGATTTTTGGGTATTGGTGAGTACTCATAGTCTTCTATCAGCTGCTAGGTTGAGTAATGACGTAGGGGTTAGGCAGATCATATTCTTCGAGATTGTTTTCTGTACCAATATAATCGACCACAGCAAACAAAGCGGTTTGATATATTGGTGTTAGCACACCGTGCCAGGTGTTTTTAAAATAGTTGACACCCTGCTTGCCATCCGTGATGAACACAAGAGGCTTACTTGGTTTACCATTTTCATCGGCCGCAACAATAACCAAATAGGGTTTGTCGCTCATCGGTAAAAATGCTTGGCTACCTAGGGGGTGACGCTCAAGTAGCTTTAGGGTTATTGGGAATGCATAGTGCTTTGCTTCAAACAAACTAATACCCGTCACCCCACTGCTATCGATTAAAGGCTGGCTCACGTTATGAAAGCGAGAGCAGTTTCCGTTATTGATGAGAAACGAATCGTTACCGCTGGTTTCTATCACATCGCCATAGGGCGAAAATGCGGCTTGGGTAAGCGGTACGGGCACTAAGCTGGAATCATTATTTTTTGACATGGCTATAGTCTAGACAAGCTGGCAAACCTAATGTGTGATTTAGACGACTAAGTTTTCCTTTCGTCGCCGCTGGATGCCTGTAACCCCCTGAAAAATTACCGCTGAGAGCACGAGCGCCCCGCCTAAGATGGTTGTAGAACCTGGTGTTTCATTAATCGTTAACCAAACCCATAGCGGGGCCAACGCCGTCTCTAGCAGGCATAAAATAGGCACTTGTGCTGACGGGACACTACGCGAACCCAATGTAATCAGAATAAAACCAACACCAATTTGAAAAGAACCGAGACCGATAGCTATCAGCAGATCGTGAGTGGAAAGCGCCCAGCTTGGCATCATAAACGCACTAAAGGTAGCCGCGACTAACCCTGCACAACATGTGGCCGCCAACATGTCCGGACGTGTCGAGCGACGCACTGCAACTATCATGACTGCAAACGCAGCCACGGCTAACAAGGCATACACCATACCCAGAATATCGCCAGTACTTACATCAGCAGTGAACATTACAAACATGCCGCTCACGGCTAGCACTATAGAAATCCAGGTTCTGATACTGACGACTTCTTTGAGTACAAACCAGCCTAGCACTGCAGCAAACAATGGCCCCGAACTAATAATGATGACGGTATTAGCAACAGCGGTATTAAATAGGCTTAACAGGTAACAGATAAAACTAAAGCCCACACTGAAAGCGACAATCCATTCCAACCAACCAAAACCTCTGAACTCGGCAAAAGCCGATTTGCCGCTGCGAATTAACATAAACAACAATACGGTAATCGCAAACGTAATAGAGCGATAGAACAGCACTGTCCAAGGATCAGCTTGATCGATCATACGCACCAGCATGCCGCTAGTACTCATAAACACACCCGCTAATACGAGATAGATAACACCGCGTCGATAGGATTGTGGAGCAATGGATTCAGGCATTAAAAGTAGTCAGCGCGTTATAAACCGATGTAATTAAGCGCCTAAATTTTGGTCGCCTGTGTTGCTGGAGTGTATACCGATCTTGTGCAAATATCGCCTCCTAACAATGCCAAACTGCGCCATTTAGCTGTGTTTGATACTCGATTGGCAAAATAGATCAGGACTGGAAGGGCTAATACTCTATAGAAGAGATATTGCGGTCACCCGACTCGAACGTTCTTACCTTCACCTTGATCGATTGGCCAACGGCAGGCGCGCCGACTCTAAACGACGTGTTGGCTTTTGCACCATCAGCTAGTAGCACTTGAACACGCGTTAAATTTGCTCCAACTCCGCTGCCAGATGGCTCCTGAACTTCAACTACCGTGGCTGTCTCAATACCTTCGCTTACTAGTTCATCTTCGAAGTATTTTGTGTATACCAAGAAGCCAAGAAAGAAAACGGTAGCGACCTGGCTCAGCATTATTAAAGTACGGGGTGAAAGCCGGTAGTATGGATTTCTCATGAGGGAACCCTCGGTGCACTAACTTGATATGGCTAGTAAGTGCAATAGTGCTGCCAACTTTGACGAAATCGGGCAGTGTTATCCCCGCGAAGGCGGTCCGCCATTCCGGGATCTAGCGCGCTAGGTGCTCCGTCTGTGCCGATGATCCGCATGGCGGTTCTAGAATGCTGGATCCCGGAACGCCGGACCGCCGCCTGCGCGGGGATGACGGGACATTAAACCAGCTCCAGCTCTTCAATCAACACAGCATACTGCGCACCGTGCATATCTCGATCACCGGCACTGCCCTGCACTATCGGGCGCGCAAAGCTGATTTTTATGGCATAGAGTTCAGGCATGTCGAATCGTCGCAGTTCAGCTGCGGGCAACTGCAAGCACTGAGCAATTTGTTCATCATTAAGCGCTTTAACCACCGTGTTGTAGCGTTCTGTATCACCGCAAAAGATATCGATCGTAATCCAGTACGGCCCAGCATTTTTTGATCGAATTTTTTCGCAAAGCTCTCCAAGTAGTTGTGCCATCAGAGTGCTTCCTGCTTTAGTCTAAACACTTGCATGGGTTCGTCTATCACCATCACATGGTTTAAGCAAAATTCAAACGTCTCACCTCTCGAAGTTTCAGCAGGTGAATACGGAAATGCAAAGCTAGGCATGGGCTCGTCATCGGTTAATGGATAATGCAGTACAAACGGGTTGGCGAAACGCATGATGTCATCAGCTAAGGCCTGTGTGGTGCTGGTAACGATTCCTAGCACACCGACTTCGCTTGCACCTTCGGTTTTTGTTTCTAGTGCTCCAAAGGTGGCATTGCTACCAATGATCCGAAACTCTAAGGTGTATTGGTCAGGCGCAATATCCAATCGAGCCTGTAATTGATCAACTAAAAACGCTTGTAACCTTTCAACCCACTGATGTACATTCTTCACATAGTGTGGATCGCGTATCAGCGCAAGGATCGTGGTTTGAAAACCGCGCGATCGTGCTCCTTCTAATTTGACCGTGTATTGCTGCGCTGTCGTCCAGCTTGAGCCTTCCACACGCACTGTCTGTTTATCAATAGCGGTGTAAGTTGCGTTAGCGGCATTTAAGGTACCACCCGGCTCCACCAGCTGATGCGGGTTAGCGTTTTCATATAACATATGTGCTGATACTGAATGTGGTGTGCAAAAAGCATCATCAGCAATCGCTTGAATAGTAAACCCCTGGGTGTCAACACTGAGCATCACCACACCGGACGAAGGGTTGGTTGTACAAAACGCTCCACATTCCGCAATTTTTGCACCGTGCCATGCAGCGGCTTCGTGCTCACCGTTGGCAATCGGTAAAGCACACAGGGCAGCGGTATCAGTTGCACGCCCAACCAATACGATATCAGCACCCATATTGAGCGCTTCCATTATTTGCTCACGACCAGCCAGTGCAACAATGTGGCTGCATTCCTGAATGATAGTTTCACTGATTGAAACTTGGGGCTCTAAACCAAAGAGTGTTTGAGTGTTCAAAGCTTGTTGAACTAGCGATGGTTGCTGCTCTGAGTAAAGCGATACAACGTTTGGATGTTGATCCAGCTCAAGCGCTATTTCACGGGTGATCTCAAGCATCCAGTCAACCATTGAATCCGTACCGCTAGTACCACAACTGCTGATAACCAAAGGAATACCCAATGACTGCCTTGCTTGCATCAAAAGCTTCCATTCAGCTTTGCAAACAGCACGCGAGTATTTGGTTGTACCGGTACCCAGGTAGGCCGGCCCACTATCAGTCGAGCCACCATCAATACAAATGATATCGGGCTTAAGCTGCAGGGCTTTTTGGAGCGCAAGCTCACTAAACCCCAGGCCCAACACACCGGATGGAACGAGCACATTGGTTGTCATCGTGAGCTACTCATTGAAGTCATATTACACATCCCCTAGTTACCAACAGTGTAGCTTTTTTACCTGTAGTTGACCTAATGATCACAGCAAACGCGGTATCATGAGCTATGAATAAAATATCAATATCGCAGATTCCAGACGGCAGTTACATTGGGCAGTTTGAAGCAATGGCCAGCACATGTGAAATCCTAGTTGATAGCACCGATAAAGATCTCGCCACTCACCTAACCACCTTAGCGCAAGCCGAAGCCGTTCGCATCGATCATAAATTTAGCCGCTACCGCGACGACAACCAGATTCATCAAATCAACAATGCCAACGGCGCAATCGTAAGTGTGGATGCCGAGCTTGCAAAGCTACTGGTGTTTGCTGATACAGCGTACCAAGCGAGTGAAGGCCGGTTCGATATTACGTCAGGCGTACTACGCGAAGCGTGGACGTTTGATGGGTCAGATAATATCCCCTCCCCCAACACGATCGAAGAACTATTAACTCGTGTCGGTTGGGACAAAGTCAGCTGGAACATCCCAGAATTCTCCATGCCTGCCAACATGCAAATTGATTTAGGCGGCATCGGTAAAGAATACGCTGTCGATCGAACCGCCGCTATCCTA
>CALJAA010000162.1 GCA_938028465.1 uncultured Granulosicoccaceae bacterium
ACATGGCAATACCTTCTTTTTATTTCAGAATACACTTTACCAATTAGTTCTCGGTGGTATTGCGGTAATTTTACAGATTCTCTAACGTGGCTTACAGGGATTTTAAAGACAGTGCGTACTGATTCAAAGGCAGCTTTGGGCACTATCGGGACATCAAGCGATATATAATAAACCTCGCGGCGCAAATCTAACTGGACGATGGAGCAATCAGTTGCGCTCAGCGCGCAACCCTGGCTACGCCAGAACACACACTAAGCACAACTGTTGCTCATCGTGGGTGTAAGGTTGGGAAAGAAATAGTGAGCGTTAGGGTATATTTTAAATGGCGACTCTGTTGCTAACTCCTTTGTAGGTCTAAGGCAAAAAAGTACGTCCGAGTACTTAAAGCTTTCAGTTTGACAAACGGTGAATTTGCTAGTAGTTTCTGCAAAAGGTCAACACAGCCTGCCGCTCGCAACCTATATGGTTTGGTCAATGTGTTCTAATCAGTATTTTTCATCCTTGTGGCTAGCGGGTCACTGGCAATGCGAGCACCAGCAAATTACCCGCACCTACACAGGTTGAAAATCAATGAAATCTCCAAGTGAAGTGAAAGCTCGCGCAGTCAAACTGCGTGACGTGTTGCGTGTCATGGGTCACCAAATCAAACACACCGAGTCCCTGGAAGTGCTTTCAAAGATCGAAGGATATCCGGACTGGAATACATATGCAGCGGAGTTATCCAAGGGACAACAAAATACCGGACGTCATCCGAATGATAAAAACATACAGATAGCTCTTTCGCCTAATCACTCCTTAAGTGTTGATAGGTCAGATTCAGAAATTTTAAAAATAGCTGACCCTATCAGGCAAGATGTAGTTGATGGTGCTAATGCTAAAGATTGGAAGCTACACTCAAGAAATTTACCCAAGGATGTTATTGAGAATGACGAAATAAGAAAAGACATAGAAAGACAGTGGCGTGAAGCTGAAACTGCGTCGTCCCCATGTACAGCAATTTCGCGTGATTCTAGGTTTATTGGGATAATTCGTAAGAACGATTCTATAGATGTACTGTGGAAACAAAAAAACACCAAGTCCAATCAAGATCATGTGCTTAGAATAGTATTAAAAGATAGCGATGGGGAGCTTAAGCAAGTTGGTGCATTGCTATCGTCAGCCGGGGATAAGAGGGCTATCGATAGTCCGAATGATTTTCCAGAGGAGATCTTCACATTAGTAAACATGATTTTTACTGAAGCCATTCGAAAAGGTGCATCTGACATACGTATTGAGCCAGCTAAACATAAAACGTATTTTCGACACACCATCGATGGTGTATTGTCTGAACTTATTGAGCCGCCATCAGGGACAGTTACTCAGATCATCCAACGTATCAAGTTCATGGCCAAACTTGATTTTACGGAAACACAAAAACCACAAGAAGGGAAAATCTCTTTGATGATTGCAGGCCAACCATACGAAGTGGGGGTATCGACTCTTTCTTCAACGCATGGTGAGCAGATAGTGATGCATTTACTGTATTCAGATTAAATGAGCGAGTGTCGCCGTTGGGCACTGAGCAGTCATATAATATAATAGTCTATGCGAACGCACTTCTAACAGTACCGTGCAGGGAACGGTTGCGCTGAGCGCGCAACTTGAGGGCCTCAATACACGTATAGAGTGCAACCGTCTCTGACGGATGATGTAAGGTTTACTGATTAACGACTCTGCGGGAGTTGTCCTTCAGGTTCTTTTACTTTCGGCACAAATAAGAAATTGTGCTTACTTGCTGTATTAGGTTGAACTTGAATTTATAGTCATAGTATTCTTCAATATTGAGGAATCGGCTGCAAATCTGGGCTAACGAATTTATATCTCGCAGTATCGGAATACAGCGTTTCTCTTTTATAGTGCGTCAACATTATCTCCGTATCTAACAAACGGACATCGGTGGCGATTAGTTCATCGAAGGACTCGGCAGTATGACAACGCTCCATGAAATGCCTTACGGCCTGAATCCATGCTAACGTTATAGTTTCGTGATATTTTTCTGCTGGTACACCATTTAATTTTAGAAATCGTAGTATCGCCCCCTTGACCAAATTGAAGGCGACAGAGGTTTCGTTTTTACACAGATAAACGTAGGCAAGCCTGAGATGATCTCTATGATGAAACTCTGAAGCTGGAATATTGCCGATCTCGAATGCATCGCGGAACTCAATATCCTGTTTGGATGGGGTTAAATTCATGGCAAAACTACCTCCCGTAATGCTGAGTTTGGGTTTAGATGCTAAGTCATAATTCAGTATCGATTCTACTAGATAGCGTTTTATTCGTATAGTCGCCTATGATTGCAAATCGCTTCGTTATTTATTGCTTGCTAGCACTCTGCTCAACATCATTGGTTGCTGCTAAGGAGGTCGACACGGGGTATGGAGCCGATTGGACTGTTGCTGAACCAGCTGATGTCGGGTTTGATCCAGTGGCTCTAGCCGATCTCGCTCATCTGATCGACTCAGGCTTAAACATGCCAAACGTTCATGCTGTCTTGATAGAGCATAGCGGGCAACTGGTATTTGAGCGCTATTGGGCTGGTGAAGACGGAGAACTTGGCTATGTCGAACATGGGCCTAAAACATTACACGACATTCGTTCTATATCTAAGAGTGTGACCTCGCTGCTTCTGGGAATAGCGCTTGGTGCGTCTGCAGAGAATGAGCTTTCCCGTTCTATCACTGAATTTTTCCCTGATAGGAAAGGATTCGGTAAAGGTGTGGAAGCCATAACATTGCAACATGTTCTGACCATGACAGCCGGACTCTCGTGGAATGAAACGATCGTCCCGTACACTAGTAACAACGATTATGTTCGACTTTTTGCTAGTGCTGATCCTGTCGGATATGTATTGAACAAAGAGATCCGTAATATACCGGGCAGCCGATGGAATTATAATAGTGGGCTGACCGATGTTATCGCCGGTGTCATTGAAAACCTGACTGGTAAATCTCTAGACGACTTCGCGAACGAGGTGCTTTTCGGGCCACTTAATATCATTGACTATGAATGGTGGCGCCCTCCCGCATGGCCATCTGACAATTTTCCTAGCGCCTCAGCGGGATTACGAATGCGGGCGCGTGATTTGGCGAAAATAGCTTCATTGACCTTGCATGACGGCAAGTGGCGAGGTCGCCAAATCGTGCCAGAAGCTTGGATTACTGCCTCGACAACTCGCCAATTTGACATTCCCAGTGGGCGGTATGATTATGGCTATTTCTGGTTTCCTGGAAAGCTTATCAGCGGTCAGTTTGTTATCCAAGCATCGGGGTGGGGCGATCAGCAGATTTATGTGTTGCCTGAAATTGGATTGGCAATAACAATTTTCGCAGGCAACTACGAAGATGGAGGCGGCGTTGTTGGTGAGCGTATCGCTGGCCGGATTGTTCGAGCGTTGCGTTGATCTAGGCTGCATACATTTTTAAGCTGTTCGGGCTATTGGTCTAATTTCGCATGAGTCTTTTTAGGTTAGCGTTTTTCGTGCCTCCAGAACGCACGCCTAACGAGTCGATGCACTTGACGCTAGACCCTGTCATGGAACGTGGGCGCTGCCCACAACCCGCGGCAGCCTCCAGCGCAAGTTATCGTTGAAGTTAGGCGTACTACACAACTATGTTGTAAAGTTGGCTTATAAAAGAATCTGTTAACGGCCCATAGCCGACGTAGAAGGATTATTTGAGAGTAATCGAAGAGCGCGTGCTTGATATAAAAAAGTGTGTTCACAGAACCATAGTGATTCTATTTATGCCAATAGCAAATTGCATCATCTCGTCAGACTGTATTGAAGGTTCAGGAAATCTCGTAGAGTTGTGGTCTTCTGAATCAGGTATTTCATCCGAACATATGACTATTAATATAATTGCCAGTAGCAAACAAATAGGCAACAAATATAGGGTGATGGCCAATCTATATTTACCGTCGATGTGGTCAGACCAAAATATTACAGAGTTACAAGTTGGACTAGCAAGAGCATTGGCGCAGTATTTCACCTTGGCTCTAAGCGAGGTTCATGTAGTTACAAGCATAGTAAAATCAGGATTAGTAGTGGAATCGGGTGAAAAATCCACGTGGTAAAAATAACAGTGACTTACGCACAAGTCTAAGCGCTATACGCAATCAACATCGGCCACTTCGGCGACAGTGCAGTCGCTTAAAGGTTAGAGTTATTGAATACTTCCTGAGCGCACGTCTAACGAGTCGATGAACACAGGTAGTTGATGTAAGGTGTACTCATAACTATGTTTAAAGTTGACTTTGAGAAGGGTCTGCTTTCATCCACAGCC
>CALJAA010000163.1 GCA_938028465.1 uncultured Granulosicoccaceae bacterium
ACTTGTCTTAAAAATCCTATTTAGATGGAGAACACGATGGAAACCGTTAGCTTTATCAACATGGCCGATGGCACCAAGGCAGATTATGAGTTTCTTGGTAAGCATGAAGAAGAATATGCCAAGGGTTTGCCTGGTAGGTTAATTGAGGCGCTTAAAAAATTAGAGCATTCGTTTTCTGGCTATAAAGTATCGAGGCTTGAGCACTCATTGCAAAGCGCGACACGAGCGCATCAAGATGGCCGGTCGGTGGAATATGTCGTCGCAGCTCTACTACATGATATTGGTGATGAACTAGCCCCGTATAGCCATAGTGAAATGGCAGCCTCTATCCTTCGGCCGTATGTAGAAGAGCGAATTTACTGGATAATCAAAACACACGGTGTATTCCAGATGTATTACTACGCTCACCTAACGGGTGGGGATCAAAACGCGCGTGATCGTTACAAGGATAATCCGTGGTATGAAGATGCAGTAGAGTTTTGCCATCTTTACGATCAAAACTGTTTCGATCCTGAGTACAAGAGCAAACCACTAGCCTTTTTTGAACCCATGATAGCCGACGTGTTTGGGCGTGAACCGGCGTTTGGTGAGTAGTTCGGATAGGTCTGCAGTGCATTAGTTATGGAATAAGGACGGTTACCAGTTTTATGTTCGATGTTGCTAATAGCGTAAGCCTTGCTTGCTCTATTTGGGCGAGTTGCGAGGGTGTCGCAACACCTGCCTGAATCATCACCTCCATTCGCAGTGCATCAACTTGTGTGTTACTGATAGTGGTGGTGATACCCTTATCTTTAGCGCTCACAAACCCCTGTGTTTTTAGCTTATTAAGAAACTTGTCATCAGCTTTTTGTGCATCTTGTATTATTGATTGATAGAGCCCGTCTGGCTGGCTGATTGGATTGTAGGCTTTGCTTGTTAGATCCTTAGTGTATACCGCCACGGCTTCTCTACCATCGATAAAATCAACCACAGGGAACGATCGCACGGTCGACACTAGATTGGTGTAGCGAGCATGAGTTTGCATGCCAGCTTCTAGTTTTACACCTCGATCAATGCCGTTGTAATCGACAAAGTAGCTCCGGCAACTTTGTGGGCGTAGATCTATCTTTACCGAATAACGGGCTGGTTGGCTCAACTGAAAAGAACTTGGCGGTGGATTGTCGCTAACGTTGCAAGATTGATCGCTAGGCTGCTTTTGCGGTTGTAGTTGAGTGTCGGTAGTGGACGCTGTGCAGAGCATGACTGGAGGAGCAGTAGGGTAGTAGAACCGATTGCTTTGGTTGGCAGATCGACTCGCTGATAGTCTGCTGTATTGATCATATTCGAATGTAACAGAAGCACCATCTGTTTGTGAAATGCGCGTTAGAGCGCCATTGTTATCGTGGTCCAAAAGCAGTGTGCTTCCCTTATTATTGAATAATCTGGATAGCACGCCATTTTTGTAGCGTAGCTTGATAGCAGGTGTGTTAAGCGTTTTTATTTCTACCGGATAAGAACCGAAAAAGACCGTTGTTTTTACTGGTGTTATTAAACGGTAGCGGTTTTGTTTATGTTCTATTGTCTCACTGGGTGAATTGTCAGCTACATAGTTATGAGCATCGATGGGTAAGAACAATTGTCTTGTACCGTTGGGATTAAGCAGCTCGAGCTTGTCTTGGTTTTTAAGAAGTCGTATGTGGTAACTGTGACGCCAGGAGTAACCCATTGCGGAAGGTGTTCGGTCGCTAGTGGGTATGTACCGCCAGTGGAACGGTATTTCTTTATTAAACTCAGTAGGTAGTTGTGTTATGTAATTCTGTTGCGCACTTAATGCGATAGTTGAGTGTTTTACAATGCTATCGGCGTGCACATAGTATGAGGCGCAAACACCGGCTGAACAATAAAGTACAGCGCGGGTAACGCTTCGTAATGCAATTTTATACCGACACTTAAAAGGATGCGGGCCCAAGCGGACCAGTTGTAGATTATCCATATCCGTTAGCTCAATCCGTGAGAGCGATCACAATACCTTTGTTATACGAGATTCACAAGCCTGTATGCTAATGAAAATATTTTTAATTGTTCGTTGACCGCGCTACTAGTTTCAGTTACGTTGTCTCTAACGGAGAGTTATACGACAAGGAGTTGTTACCGTCATGTTCAAACCCCCTCGACAAATAAAATGCGGTCCTTTAGCTAATACCAATAGCGTTAAGGCTGCGTGTATATTACCTATCGCATTTTTTTTGAGTGTTCATAATACGTTTTCCATTGCGAGCGTAAGCGGTACTGAAGTGCTTGATATTCCTAGTATCACCGCTACAAAAATCACAAGGGATACACGTTCTGGAGACGTGGTTGCAACCGACTGGATTCAACTATCACCAGAAGGGCTACGTGCCCGTCAATCTGGTCCCCAAACCAAATTTGAATATCTACAAAACTTCAAACAAGAAAAGCTATGGATGATGGACTGGAGTCGTAAGATACTGCTTGAATCATCTCCTGAAGAGGGCGGGCTGATAGGCCAAGAGGGGGACAATACTGTATTAGAGGAGTTTGTTGCCGCTGTTGGTGAAACGCCGCAAAGCAGTGTCTTAACTGCTGTCCCGTGCATGGATTTGGTGGCGGTAGAAGTAGGGGTAGCTAAATGGCGAGAGCAAAATGTCACTGTCTGGAGCTGCGAATTTGCTGGAGGCGAACATTTCAGCGAAGTGTTTTATAGCCTTCAGTGGGGCCTTGTTGTTCGCGAAGAGCGAGTTGATCAAACAACCATTGAGCTAAGCAATATAAAATCGGCTGAATTTTCTGTGGACCACTTTACACCTCCAACATATTTTCGAAAAACCGATTTTCGTGAACTAATAATCGGTTCGCCTGAAATTGGTAACTATTCTGAGTAGTTACTAAATTAAAAAATAAACTATCCATTCACATTTATTTATACAGCGAAACTGAGTAGGAAAAATCCTATTGAACTGTTTCAAAGCATCGGATAGTTTGGCTGCATCAGAGGGACCTCTGTGTTTAAGGACCGGAACACTAGATGATTCGGATTAACTAGCTTGGGATATCCCTAAGCAAAAATGTTTTATTAAAATGTTTATATACAGGAGTAGTTAAACATGCGCACTATCGCATCAAAGCAAGCAGTTCAGAGCAAACGTCTTATCCGAGGCCAAGGTCTAACTGAATACATCATCATCGTTGCACTTATCGCATTAGCTTCAGTTGGCGCGGTTGGTTACTTCGGTACATCGGTAAAATCCCAATTTGTAAACATGGGTGCTGAGCTCACGGGTGGTACTAGTACTGCCGTTGCTACGCAAGCAGGTATTGCTGCAACTGAAGACACCGCAGCAACAACAAAAGCGACTTTGGGTAACTACTAATTGTTTAATAACAACTAGTTATTCAATAACGTCAAGTAGTAGGCGCAGCCGTTTTTTCGGCTGCGTTCTTCAAAGCATCGAATGGAGGCGAAATGCGAAACAAGCAACGTGGACAAGTACTGCCTTTTGGTCTGGCGCTAGCTGCGGCAGGAGCCTTAACAGCACTGGTTCTTTTTAATACCGGGCAAGTTGCTTCAGACAAAACCAGATTAGCTAATGCTGCCGACGCCGCTGCTTATAGTGGTTTGGTATGGCAGGCAAGAGCACTTAACTTCCAGGCTTACACCAATCGGGCAATGGTTGCCAATCAGGTAGCTATGGCCCAAGCCGTTAGCCTAAAATCTTGGGCACTTTACGGTAGAGTCGCTACAACTAATATCAATACAGTACTGGGTGGCGTGCCATTTGTTGGTGCAATCACAAATGTGATGGCGGCTACCATGCGCACTACCGAAAGTATTGTGTCTCCTATTACCGCCGGTATGCTGTCGGTTTCAAATGCGGTTAATGGTGCCCTATCAAAAGCGCAAACAGCCATGTTTGCCAGTAGTTTTGCAGCAACACCCGAAATCATCCATAACGTCGTTAAAGCGAACGATCCAAAATTTAATTCAAACACGGCATACAGTATTGCAAGCCAACTTCAAAACGCGAAGGATTGGGATAGCTTTACTGAAGGCTACGAAACATCCGACCGTCAAGCCATGAAGGCACGAATGGATGTCATCAACCGCTCTAGAGATCCGTGGTCTAAAAAACGTAATTGGGATTTCTTCGGTAGCTATATGCCGGTATTTGGTATTGCAAAATTTAGATTAGAAAAGCGCGCTGAAACTCGTTTGATAGAAGTAACAACCACGCAAACGGATGATAGAGGTAATCAAACAGGTTCTGAGACTAACTACGAATGGAAAGCAAAGGATACGCTTTCGCTGCAGTTTCAATGGTTCAAGTGGAAGAGAACTCGGTTTAAGTGGGTTCGATATGAAACACCGATTGGTTGGGGCGAAGCGATTGCTAACAATCAATCAGGGGACGGTAGTATTGAGCCCTGTCCTGTAAGCAACCCCTTTCGTGTCGGTAACGGTAGGCCGGAATGCGCTAAATGGCTTGGGCACAACAAAACATCAGAGGCGGCAGCTGATATGGGCTTGCGTGACTTGAATGGTAATGAGAGCCGTAAAAAAATGGGAGCAACGTTTAATGGTATTCAAGCTTACCGATCACTGTCTAGAGAGATCGAAGCACAGGAATCCCCTCGGTTGATCTTACGTGTAGAAGTCGCGATGCCCATAAACGATATTCGTTCATCCGATACATTTTTAAATTCAGAAAAATTTAAGGCCTCAGTACAAGCGCCAGGTGAAGTGTTGACCTCTATTAGTACTGCTGAGGTGTATTACCAACGTCCAGAAGAGTTGCTATCAGAAGCAAACCCTCAGCGAGCCAATGGCTACAACCCGTATTGGGATGTTAGGTTGGCCGCTACCTCTAAGGAGCAGCGGTTGGCCGCTTTTAGCCTACGTACTCCAAGCAGCACAGGGTTGGCGCCGAGCGTGTCAGTTGGTGCTTTAGATAGCTACATAGCACCATCCGGCCCTGTCGAGGGTGATGTGCAAAGCGAACTAGATAGCATCGCTTCTCAACTAGCCAATACTGACTCATCGAGTGCGGAATACGCTCAGTTGGAAGCTCGTGAAACGCAATTACAAGCGATTCAAAATGGTGCAGGTAATGCAGCTGCTTATTCAGACGTTAATGCGATCGCGCAAGCATTTGGTGTTGACCCTACAGAGTTAGCTAATTCGCAAGCTTATCAAGATACCATCGCTAGTGTAGGTGAAGAAGCACTCAATAACTATATAGATGGCAAGGTCGCTTCATTAGGCTTAGATGTTATTAAGGATCAGGTAAAGCAGGAACTCGAGACCGCGCTGGAAGATGCTGCGTCTACGATTCTGGCAGGTGCAATGCAAGGCCTTGGTGGATCAATGGGTGATGCTGCGCAAACGGTTAACGATATCCAAGGTCGAGTTCAAGGCTATGAGGATCAATATAACCAGATTGCCGGTCAAGTTGAGGGCGTAAGAACATATGCAGAAACGGAAATTGCCGCATTGGAAGCTGAGCTCGACAGAGTTAAAGATGACATATCTCAGCAATTCACCGAAAAGACTGAAGGGCTGCAACAAGAATTAGCCGAAGCTACACAGCCGTATTTAGACGAAATTGAGAGTCTAGAAGCGCGTCTTACCGCTGATCTTGAGATACCGCTAACGCAAGCGAAAATCAATGGCATTAACGCGGATATTGATGCGGCTAATGCCAATATCGATACGCTTGTTGGCACACATAAAACGGTGCTGGCACAAGACGTAATGGATATCGTTAATGGCTCAACCGATTCCATGAAAATCGATATAGAACAAGCCGAGCAGATGGTTAATTTCGAAAATGGTGAATTCCAATTTGATGTTGAGGATTTGGAAGTGTGTGAAAGAGATCTGGAAGACGACCAATGTACAAGTTGATGAAAACTAATAAGCCTGGTATTTACACACAGGGAAGCTCAATGACTGAGTTTGCTGTGCTGACCTTGGCCATGTTGCCCATCATGATTGGTATACCGATGGTGGGCAAGATGATTGATCTAAAACAAACCACCATAAATGCGAGTCGCTATTCAGCATGGGAAGCGACCGTTGCCAGCGGAACAATTGAAGCTGCGCAAGTGAATTCCCGTTTTTTTCAAAATTCAGATGGCGCAATAAAAACCCAGGCGGTGCAACACGAAAGTCATCAGCTGTGGGGCGAAACAAGTGGGACAGCGCCTGACTCTTACATGGACAAGGGCTCTGTGCGCATATCTGATAGCAGTGTTGTATCCAATTCTTCCGACACAAATCACACACAGAACGTGAGCGATGCTAGAACCGCAGCCGTAAGTTTTGGTGGCGTAGTCAAAGATGTTGGCGAAATCTTGTCATGGGCACCAGGCACCGATTGGGGGATATCGCAGGATGGATTACTCAATGCCGAAGTACAGGTAAAGGTAAAAGAAAACGATTTTCTCAATGGGGAAAACACGGCGGCCTGTAACTCTGAAGATGGCACATTCGCTTGTATGACGGCATCGAACAGCATCATGGTGGATAACTGGAGTGCAAGCAGTGATCGTCAAGCAGCGGATCGTACGCGAAGTTTTGTACCAACCACTGCCATTCGCGATGTCAGCGATATATTGGCAGCTATTGGTAATGTGCCTGTATTCAAAGAACTCAAAGGGCTTGAGCGTAAAAATGGCATGAACGGTTTTGGCCATGTGGACATGACGAAATTGCCAAAACTGCTTGATCAGTACCCAGAGTAAAATAAGGAAGTTAAATGGTTCTCAAAGGGATAAGCGCAATTTTATTAGGGCTGTGTGCATCCGCTGTGCACGCAAAAAACAACGATTTGCAAAATATCGATCTACCCAACGGCGCAATCACTAGCTGGGTGGCCACTGACATGAACCATAACGGGCATGGCATGGTGATCAAAACACTAACAACAAACCAGCCAGTTGAAGAGGTTATGAACTTCTATCGCACAGCGTGGGAAACACAAAGCGATAGTTTAAGTAATGTGCCAAGCTATGTAGAAAACGAAATTGGTGATTGGCACGTAATTAGTCGTATTTCTAAATCACATAATTTAGTTGTACAAGTAAAATCTGGTCGGGATGGTGTGGCAGAAGGTTTTATCTCTTCGATGGCGCTTGCCGCTAAGCCACTTCGTCAGTCTGGTTTAATACCGATCCCACCTAATGCATCACAGGTCTCTCACACTCAAACTGGAGATCTAGGTAAGACAGGCCATACCACAATCTTAATATCTCCTAGGAGCGTTGGTGCGGTAGTGGGTTACTACAAGGATCATCTAAGTCGCGAAGGGTGGGCATTAGTTTCAGATGGTTATGTTGAAGCTAGCCACGTGCTTAAGTTTAACAAGCGTAACTCGGCGTTTGAAATTGTAGTCAGTGCTGCACAAGATGGCACGACGGTGATTCTATTAAACAGGACTCAGAGTAATGGTTGAATATAATAATGTCAGAAAATTCCGAGAAAATGGATCAGCAAGTATTGAGTACATTGTGCTATCAGCAATGATTATTAGTTCCCTGTTTTTACCTATTCCTCCATTTGATGTTTCTCTTGTGGACTGGTTCCTCGACACACTACGTGCGTTTCAGGCAAATAGTACTTATCTTTTGTCCCTCCCATAAACGGACGTTAATTTTTAATTCGCAAGGCAGCTATGATTGACCCAACCACTGGTAAGAAACCCCGAAAATCCAAGAAAAACCTAATCATGATGGGCTTGGCTTTAATGCTTGGTGGCATGGGTGTGTTTCTCTCAAAAAATTATATCGAAGAGCAGGTTGCTTATTACAAAGGGCAGCTGGAGCAGACCGAGACTATGGTTAAAGTTGTGGTTCCAAACCGCAAATTGCACCGTGGCGAAATCGTATCAAGCAAGGTGTTGCTGATTCGCGAGATTCCAGAAAAGTATGCCGATAGTAATTCAGTAACAGCGGCTAACTACGATGTAGCCATCGGGCAGCGTGTTGACTTTGACGTAGACGAAGGCCGTCCATTGTTATGGGCACACCTAGAAGGCGGCTTAAGTCCAACATTCTCAGGCAAGGTACCGACCGGTTTACGTGCAATGACCGTGCGAGTAGATGAGATTAATTCAATATCGGGTTTCTTGCAGCCTAAAGATCGTATCGACCTACTGCTTACATACGGTTCAGGTAAAACACAAGAAATCACACCGATTATTCAAAATTTGGATGTTATTGCAACTGGTGTACAAACATTGGTAGATAAAAATGGCTCAGGCGTTAAACGTAGTTTTACAACGATCACTGTTCAGGTGAGCCCAGAGCAAGCCAAGAAGATTACGCTGTCTCAACAGGTTGGCAAGATGACAGCGATGCTGCGAAACCCAGAGGACGAATCGCCACTAAGCACCACACCAATGAGTGTTTCCTCATTGTTTGGCGAGAAGAAGGTTGTAAAGCCCGTTGTTAAAAAGACTAAAAAGAAAGCCAAAAAGCCTGGCATCGAATACATCATCGGAGGATCATGATGAGCACATCTATCGCAAAAGGAATTGTACTGCTTGCCTGCGGCGCATTTACTGTCACTTCATTTGCAGCCGGATGGGTGGAGATCGGCGTGCCTAAAAATCAATCGCAGTCCTTCAATAGCAGTGGTGGTAATGGCGATCGTCTTTACATGTCGAAAGGTGGCGAATCGTTCGCGGATATCGCTGAGCGGTTAACCGGCTCTCGTGCTAACGCATCAGCAATCGCAAGATATAACGGCCTTGCACCTAGCGAATCGACGGCACTTGATCAATTGATTCTCATTCCTAGCGGAATCTCAAATGATAATGGTGCTGCAAAATCGTTAATCAAAGAATTTTCAAGTCAGAGCACCACCACCATCATTGATAGCGCAACTGCATTGGATGTTGTTTCCAAGAAGGTCGATATGTTCGTTGGTGAGGTAAAAGTATTGGGTCGAGTCCAGGTGCAACGCGTCGCCGTGGGCAATGGCAAAATTCTTAGAGCTGAAGTACTGGCTAGTGGGGAATTGTTAGTCATAGCATCAACAGCGGGTAGTAGCTCTATTCGATTGTGGAATAAAGACGGAACGCAAACGGACTACAACGTTCGAGTTACAGAAGGCGACCCTGAAACGCGCTTCCATATGGAAAAAATGGTGCGTATGAAAGTCAAGATGGTCGAGTTTCGTAAAAACGCACTTGGCCAGCTCGGCATCGATTGGAGTGATGGTGCTGCGGGGCCTGGTTTTGCCATAGCGGGTGATGCCGTAGGTAACAACCTGTTTCGGCCAGCAGCGGAAGGTTTTACTGGATTACCTAACACAGTAAAACCGTTTTCTACCTATTTTGGTATTGCTTCAAACATCACATCTCGAATTAACTTTCTTTCCACAAACGGTGATGCTGTCATGCTTGCAGAGCCAGTGCTGACTGCTGCTAGCGGTGGTAGTGCAAAGTTTCTTGCAGGTGGTGAAGTACCGTACCCTACACGCGATGCTAATGGCAACACGGTTGTCGATTTTAAAGAATACGGTATCAAACTCGATATTTCACCACAAATAGATTCTGCGGGTAACGTTCGCACGCTAATTGATACTGAGATCAGTTCGCTTGATCCGGCAGTATCGGTGCAGGGCGCACCAGGTTTGTTAACGCGTCGAGCGCAAACCCAAGTTAATGTGCGCTCAGGAGAAACAATCGTCATTTCTGGTTTGCTGACATCCGAAACAAGTAAAGATGTGGATAAGTTACCGGGCTTAGGCAACTTGCCAGTTTTAGGTGCATTGTTTAAATCCAAAAATGTACGCAATTCAGTTAGTGAGCTTGTGATATTCGTAACACCTGAAGTGATTGACCCAGGTAAGAACAACATGTCTGCGATCAATCAAGTGCGTCTCGAAGCATTTAAAGCGAAGACCGACCAGGTTCGGCAATCATTGCCGATAATGGAATAAACCTATGTTTGATTTTTACTTTCAACATAGTGGCGCAAGACGTAAGCTGCACAAGGTCAAAGGCTCAGCTTGCTCAATCGGTAGCGTTCGCAGTAACGACCTAGTGGTAGATGCAAAACGCGTTTCTAAAAAACACGTCGAGCTTATGCTGAAGTCCGACGGTGTTCACTTGAAAGATCTGGGTAGCCTTAGTGGTACTTGGGTTAATCGTGAGCGAGTTGTTGAATATGGTCCGCTCTCTGAGCTTGATGAAATCAATATAGGTGACGTTACACTCTGGCTTGATGGTTTACCAAAGCTTGATGACAGAACAAAGACGATTGAACAACCTATTTTCAAAGAAGCAAGCGAAGCCGTGCATGCTACAAGTACCGACGATAAAAAGACTAAAAGCACTGGAGCAAGCAGAGTATTATCATTTGCCGCCCGCGCCGTTTCGCGTATTAGCGCATTAGAAGACTCCAGCGCTAAGATTGATCTTGCTAAGCCTGAAACGGTAGTAGAGACCACCGGGGCTCCGGTCGCAGAGATACCAGTTGCTTCGAATGCTGAGAAAAACGTGCCGCCTGCAAATTTTGGTGGCACGACAACTCCAACAGTGACAGCGGTAGTTGATGTCGTCATTGATGAACGTGTGTCTTATTGGAGCAGCATAGTTCATGATCAATTAATTGATCAGATGGATTTGCGTCGAAAAGACGTTAACCGTATGACAGATGATCAACTTCGTGAAGAATCACAAGAGCTCATTAATGCAATTGTGAGTAGCTTGCTATCTCAGATACCCGATGATCTAGACGTAGAAACCTTAAAAACTAATGTTTTAAACGAATCAGTTGGCCTGGGACCACTGGAGCAGTTTCTTGCAGATGAGAGCGTTACAGAAATCATGGTAAACAATCACCGTGAAATATTCCTGGAAAAAAACGGTAAAATCACGCGCTCTCCTTATCAGTTCAGTAGTGATAAAACGGTTTATTCCGTAATCGAGCGAATCATTACACCAATTGGCAGAAGAATTGATGAAAGCAGCCCAATTGTAGATGCACGCTTAAAAGATGGATCTCGAGTTAATGCCGTTATTCCGCCACTAGCATTAAAGGGCCCGAGCCTTACCATCAGAAAATTTCCGAAGAAACGCTTGCAGTTTGAGGATTTAATAGCGTTTGGTGCGACCAACGATCAGATGGGCGATTTTTTACGCATCTGTGTGGAAATGCATAAGAACATTATCGTGGCAGGCGGTACTGGTTCTGGTAAAACCACCTTACTAAATGTGTTGTCCAATTTTATTCCTGACACCGAGCGCATCGTCACGATAGAGGATGCTGCGGAATTAAAATTGGTGCAGCCAAACTTAGTGTCACTTGAATCTCGCCCACCCAATCTTGAAGGCAAAGGTGAGATCCCGATACGTGAGCTTGTTAAAAATGCTCTCCGAATGCGGCCCGATAGAATTGTGGTAGGTGAGTGTCGAGGGGGTGAGGCCCTCGACATGTTACAGGCCATGAATACTGGCCACGATGGATCGTTGACTACGATTCACGCCAATAGCCCGCGCGATGTTATCTCTAGGCTTGAAGTACTGGTATTGATGGCAGGTATGGATTTACCCGTAACGGCAATACGTGAACAAGTGGCATCGGCGGTTCATATGATTGTGCAACAAACTAGGTTTCCTTGTGGTTCTCGAAAAATCACAAAAGTCACTGAAGTGGTGGGTGTGGAAAGTGGCACGGTTCAGCTACAAGATATATTTGAATATAAGCAAGAAGGCGTGGATGAGAACGGTGTGGTGTGTGGTGATTTTCACGCGACAGGGTTTATTCCAACGTTTTATGAAGATTTACGGCGCATTGGTATCGAAGTTAATC
Source organism: uncultured Granulosicoccaceae bacterium (assembly GCA_938028465.1). Classification (GTDB taxonomy): domain Bacteria; phylum Pseudomonadota; class Gammaproteobacteria; order Granulosicoccales; family Granulosicoccaceae; genus Granulosicoccus. The sequence continues at coordinate 11,818 of CALJAA010000163.1, forward strand.
TCGATGCGTTTAAATCAAGTGCAGCGATCTGATGAACGTTTTACTGATCCTACTGGTTATATTTATAAGTGCTAGCTTAGTGGTGTATTCAATACTGCATACTTCAGCTGGTGCATGGGAACGCTATTCTCAAAATTTTACGAATACTGCTGATGATCAGCTGCAAAAGATGTTCGTATTTGCTGATGCACGTAAGATTTTATTTATGTTTATAGGTGCCTTACTTGTTGTGCCGACATTACTCTTATGGACTGGTCAGTCTCCGATTCTGGTTGCTGGTGTAATAGGCGGTATTCTAATAGCGCCTAAGATGATCATGAAACGCCTAGCAAACAAACGGCGTAACGCTATAAATGCAGCATTGCCGGATGCCCTACAACAAATATCTGGTGCTATGAGGGCAGGATCCACGTTTACCACTGCTATACAGGCGATGGTCGCTGAACAGACAGGGCCAATAGCGCAGGAGTTTTCACTCATGTTACGAGAGCAACGCCTAGGTTCTCGCTTGGAAGAAGCGCTTGAAAATTTAGGTGAGCGTGTACAAACCGAAGAGATGGATCTAGTGATATCGGCGGCGTTGATTGCTCAAGATGTTGGCGGTAATCTTTCGGAGATTCTCCACCGTTTGTCAGATACCATCAGACGAAAGCTTGAAATGGAAGGTAAAATCAAAGCTCTAACTGCGCAAGGTGTGATGCAGGGGCACGTAGTAACCTTACTGCCATTCATGGTGCTAGGCGCTTTATTGTTTATTGAGCCTGAAGCCACGCGAGCAATATACACAGGCTTGCTCGGCTGGATATTCCTTCTCATTATTCTTGTGCTGCAAATTGTCGGCGGCGTAATGATTCGTAAAATCGTGAACATCGAAATATGATTATATTGGCTATCAGTTTGATGTTTGGTGCATTTGCAGCAATCGTCTTTTATCAGATCTATCGTATGTTTCATGCGGTGCCGGATGAAGATCGATCGTTCATGGATCGCCCAGCCTTAGGTTACCGTTTGGTGTGGCCGTTGATACAATTGTTAGTGCACTACTGCAGCGAATATATTAGCGAGCAACAAAAGACGTTAACCTTCTTTCGCTTGAAGCAGGCTGGCGTTGAATACAGTTTGTCGCCTGAACAGTTTATTGGCGCTAAAGTCGTCTCATTTTTCGCGTTTACCATGCTCTTTTACTTGCTGTTAAAAATGGCTGGTTTCAATGCGGGCATGTTTTCACTTTGTATTGGTATTGCAGGGTATTTTTATCCTGAGTTATGGCTGCGTGAAGTTACTGGAAAGCGTAAAAACAATATTCTCAGGGCACTACCGTTTTACCTAGATATCATTACCTTGTCAGTGGAGGCGGGTAGCAATCTGACAGGTGGTTTAACGCAAGCCGTCATGAAATCGTCTGATTCGCCGTTGCGCAGTGAAATATCAAGAGTGTTAAGAGATATCAGAGCAGGCAAGTCACGAGCTGAGTCGCTCAGAGCCATGGCCGACCGAGCCGGTGCGCGATCATTGACATCGGTTGTATCAGGCATGATACAAGCAGAAAAATCAGGCTCTAGTCTTGGCCCTATTTTAAGGGCGCAGGCGGAACAATTACGTAGTGAACGATTTCAGCGAGCTGAGAAGCTAGCGATGGAGGCTCCCGTAAAGCTATTAGGGCCTCTAGTTATGTTTATATTTCCAACAACCTTTTTAGTGTTGGGTTTTTTAATTCTTAGTAAAGCCATTCTTGAAGGGATGATTACGTTTGCCCCAATAGTGTGGGCGTATCACTGGCCGGGTTAAGGCATAGTCTGCTTCAAGATCAAGGAAGACATATGAAATATCAAAATAAATCGATAGCCTTTTTTACTTTAATTGCCTCAGTGACGTTGTTTGGCTGTGACTCATCGGGTCAGCTTCCTAGTGATGCAGAGGTGCGTATATCGCCTGAGAGTCATTCTATCGACATTGTCCAGGTTACCAATAGTAATGGTGGGTGTGCGTTTAATCCAAATGACTACGTTGATACGCCCTTGTTGATCTCAGTTCATGATGGCGATGGTATGCCAATTGGCGAAGCGGATGTTTCTGTGACCATTGATTATTCTGGCAATACGTTTTTAGGCCCACCTGTATTGGCACTCTATGAAGATCTGAACTCCAATGGTGTGGTTGATGCTGAGACTGAATTGGTTTCTGGTAGAGATGACAACGGTTATATTGGCGAGACCCGTAAATACAGCGGCGACAAACATATGTTCTTACGTATTAATTTGTCATGCTCGTATATGGGTAACGTACATATTCGATCACAATTTGCGTATAAGCAGATGAACGTAGCCGTGAATGCTACTAGAACAATTACGGTTCAACCTACTGAGACAACAACAGAAGCTGAGACGATGACGGCACAGTAATGGCCATTGAGTTTAATGAAAAAGTGAAGATCAACGGTAATCCAATACCAGTAGAACTTTATGTGGCATCTGGTTTTTTTGAACGCTTAAAGGGCCTGCTACTTACCGAAAGTTTGAGCCCTAAGCAAGGCATGTATATCAAACCCTGTTCCGAGGTCCATTCCTTTGGTATGGCTTACGCTCTGGATATCGTATTTTTAGATAAAAAATCAAATGTGATTAAATTGGTCGGTTTACCTAAGCGCAGTGTGCGCAGGTGCCGAAGTGCCGCCGCAGTGATTGAGCTATCAGAAGGCAATATTGAAAAATTAGGTATAAAAATCGGCGATCAACTGTCGTTTTGTAGTGAATTAGAAATTGAAGGAGTTTTGTCATGAAAAATGTAAGCAATACTAAAGTGTGTACATCGAAAGGTACGCGGCTAGTAGCACTGACGATATTAATGCTACTAGCATCATCTTGCGCAACTACAGTACCGCAGCAGCAGCTGGCGAAGCCATCACCTTACAGCGATAACGTATTTGAGATATCCGCTGTTGCTGATAGGGCGTATAAGGCTAGCCGGTGGATAGAAGCAGCTCAACACTACAGCAAGCTTTCGGAGCTCGTGCCGCAAGATGCTTATGTGTGGTTTCGCTTAGGTAACACATACGTACAGCAGGGTGCATATCAGCAAGCGATTGTGGCTTATGAGAATTCGATTAGCCGAAATGCAGAGCAACCTAAGCCTTGGTTTAACTTATCAACTGCCTATTTACTCAAAGCTCAGGCGGCAATGCAAAAATCATGGTCGCAGATGCGTGCTGATGATCCTGCCAAACAGCTAATAGCAACCAAGCTACAAATGCTCAATGCTTTGATGCACTCCCGGATCGAAGATTCGATTCAAGAAACGAACTACTAATAAATGATTTTAGCCAACACAGGATGTGACCGCTATGTACTACAAACAATCACGCAAATCGCAGTCGGGTGCGACCATGGTGGAATTCATTATCACCGCACCTATCGTGCTTCTTTTAGGTTTAGGCAGCGTTCAAGCCGGTTTGGTTTATCACGGAAAAGCGACACTAAACTACGCAACCTTTGAAGCGGCACGCGCCGGTGCTGTTGATCACGCCCAGCTTGACAGTATGAAGAGCGAGTTAGGGTTTCGCTTGGCGCCGTTGGTGGGTGGTGATGGATCTCCTGAAAAAGCGGCGGAAGCGATAGCGATGTCAATGGCAGGCGTTAACTTGCCGCTGCAAACCAAACTGGAGATCCTAAGCCCCACGGTTGAGGCCTTTGATGATTGGGGCCAAATTAGCCGTGAGGCGGGCGTTCGAGCGATCCCAAATAGTCATTTGCGTAATCGACATGATGACAGGAGTCGAATCGGTGCCGCATCAGGTTTGAACCTGCACGATGCCAATTTGTTAAAAATTAGAGTGACGCATGGTTTTCAACTAAAAATTCCGATCTTAGCTGGATTATATTCAGACATCATGATGGAATTAGATTCAGATAATGCAGGCTACTACGCACTGAGACAAATCCCGATTACGTCTGTTGTAACGGTACGTATGCAAAACGAAGCGTGGGAATCGCATATTGTTGCAGCCACAACAGCTGCGCCATTGGCGGAAGGTGGTAACAAAGATAATCAGCTTGTTGATACTAACCAATCCAATGCTGTTGCCGTGACGCCTTGCGCTGATCGCTTCGGGCTAACTGGCCAACTTGCCATGTTGTCGAATGTTGAGTACCCAGTTGGCTTACACAACTCGCAAATTTGCGGGACTGATGCCTTTGTCAATAACTCAAACCTTGTATCCACTGCTATCAGTGCCGAGCCAGCTGACAACGATCAATTCACTCCACTGGAATCAAGTGACGCAGATGGTTGTAGTTAATAACGACTAAAGGTATCTTCAAGTATCGCGTAGTCAGCAGTATCGGATATAAAGTTTAATGTACCGGCGTTATTGACTTCATCTATCGCCGACATAAAGCCGCCCATTGCGGCTAGGTAAAATCCAGAGCCTGTGCTCATGCGCCTTACACCTGCGTCTTTGATATCTTGTATTGCCATTGTGGGGGGTAGGCATTCAAGCAATAGGTTGACAGGGTTGCTTAGCTCCGAGCAGCATAGCTTGACCTCATCTAGATCCGTCATGCCAGGCGCGTACAATACATCTGCTCCTGCTTGTTCGAAAGCCTTCAAACGATCCATGGTTTCATCAAAATCAGTGATACCTCTGGCATAGTTATCACAACGTGCGGTAAGAATGAAATCGTGCTCTAGCTTATCTCTGGCTTCGCAGGCTGCTGCGATTCTCTCCACTGACAAACTAAAGTCAAAAATTGGCTTGTTAGGATCACCTGTGAAATCCTCAATGGAGCAGCCGGCTAATCCGATCTCGGCTGCCTGTTCGATAGTTGAAGCAACTGACGCTGGCGAATCCCCAAACCCTTTGCCTAGATCACCCGTGACGGGTAAGTCAGTGGCATCCACTAGCATTTTGCAGTGCTGCAGTATTTGTTTTTCGCTGGTGGCGTGATCGCACTGGCCGGACATGTAGGCATGGCCGCCGCTAGTACTGCCCATTGCCTTGAAGCCTGCTGCCTTAAGCAGCCTTGCTGATCCGATATCCCATGGGTTGGGCAGAATGAAGGGCTCGTTTGATTCGTGTAGCTGGTGAAAGGCTTGGTATCGATCCATTGGCTTCATTCCGTTTTTGGTCTGCTAAGCTTTGTTGTAACTCACATTACATTAGTGCTACTGCCAACTGCATGTCAGTAGTGTTTGGATATTATTTTGATCATGCCTAAAGCTAAGCTGTTTGTTTTATTGTCATTTCTTGCCATGATGTTGCAATCTTGCGGAACCTTGCAGCAGCCCGATATTTGTAACGAAACATTGGGGCGAGGGGCCATGGCGGATAAAAATTATGATGCAGCCTATGTACACTTAAAGGGGTGTGAAAATATAGAGAATTCGTCTGGCGAGGCAATACAGCAATTGTCTGTATTGACAAAATCTGGGTATGGAGAGTACGACTCGGATAAAGCTAGACACACTAAGTACTACGAATTGGTGCATCGATCAGCACTAAAGCTTGACCCTATGGCTATATCCCTATTGATCAAGTACTACAAAGATGGCGATAAAATCATACCGCAAGAGCCTCGATTGGTAATAGCACAATGCTTAAATGCATTATTAAATTCGGGGCAGGGTAATAGGCGGCAGGTTTTGACGTGTTTGTCTTTATAGTGGCGTAAGTAATGATTAAATTTGGTCCTATAGTTATTTGGTGATAGGTTCGTACCTAAGTAATTCACGTGGTGGGAAGCATGGCATTAGCTGAAAAATATCAAAAGGTACTTGATGAGTGGATTGAAATAAATCGCGAGCAATGGGATGCTTTATGCGCGCATGGTGTCGAGGATGGTACAGAGCTAAATCTGGATTACAGCTTTTCAACTGCTGAGGAAGCCACGGCCCAAGGTTTTGCGCAGGCATTTGAGAAACGCTATGGCTATGCTTCAGAAATTCAATTCTTCCCTTACGAAAGCCCTGAAGAGCCAGCAGTTTGGGCCATTCAAGGTTCAACTCCATCTACAAAAACAAATCTAGAATTTCTCAACAAGTGGGTGGAGGAGCTAGTTCTGTTTGGCGCGGAACACGACACAATGTTTGAAGGATGGGGTGCGTATCCACCGGGTGCGGAGGCAATGTCGATGGGCGTAGCATTTTCGCAGGATGATGAAGAATCCGTTAAGAAGTTTCCTCATCTTCTTCATGTACAAGTAACGGAAGACATTCAACCCATTGATCGAGGTGAAAAATACGATGATCCGCTATTCGATATGCTAGAAGAGGAAGGTTTGGGAGCGTTCAGCCGAGCGGGTTCGCAATTTGTTAATGAGGATGACGGAATTAGAATTACTGGGTTTGAAATTGTCATACGCGTGGCTGATCAGGTGATAGCGCAAAAACGTATTCGAGAATTTATGTTAGGGCTTGGCGCGGATAGTTCAATGACCATTGATGCGATTGACGAGGATATGGTCTAACCCATTAATACGGTCGATTTTGTTAAGCAGACCCAATTAACAAAGCTTTTTCTGCAATTATCTCCCCAATAGTCGCACAATCATCAACGCTAAATGTTAGCGGTATTCTGCAATCATATAAACGCGCTAGCACCTTATCGGTTTGTGGCAGCTTTGTAGTGGGGAAGTATTGCCAGCTATCATAACGGCTGGTGTAAGCGGCAGGCTTATCAGCACCGAACCATTTAAGTTCGACTCCTGAATCCTTACAGGCTTTTAAAAAAGCTTGGTTTTGATCATCGCTAAAACTGTTGATAGCAAACTGCGCCGAGCTGTGTACTTCAACTGCGCTTTGATGTTCTGTAGGTACGTCGATAATATCAATAGGCACAAGCTTAGCAACCAAGGCTTCGTAGCGAGTGTTCCAGCGTTTGCAATTGGCATCCAAGTTGATTAGTTGTGGGCGTAGAATTGCTGCACGCAAGTTATCCATGCGGCCACTGCAATTAGGCGTAAGGTACTTAACTTGCTCAAATACGGCTGGTGCGGGCGAGGCTTCATGACGTTCATATAACATGTACGAGCCTGACAAGATAACGGCTTTAGCCATTAACACATCATCGTTAGTAGTTAGGAAGCCACCTTCGCCAGAATTAATGTGCTTGTAAGTTTGTGTACTGAAGCAGGCCATCACCCCGTGATTGCCACTCTTCACACCGTTAAACGTGGCACCCATGGTGTGAGCGCAATCCTCTATGAGCGCTACCTTGTGCTCGTTGAGTATCACCATGAGTTTATCCATATCGACAAGGTGCCCGCGCATATGCGATAGCATGAGTACGCTTGCGCCTGTGCTTTTGATGGTTTGTTCTAGGTGATTGAGATCAAGCACGAGTTGATCTGTCGTATCTATCAGTACGGGTGTGCCGCCTGCGGCGGTAATAGCACCTGGCACTGGCGATAGCGTGAACGCATTGGTTAGTATGGGTTGCCCTGGCTCAATACCCCAAGCGCGTAATGCCGTTTGCATAGCGTAGCCCCCAGAGGTGCATGCTAGGCAGTATTGTTGGCCTTGGTATTTGGCGTATTCGATTTCTAATAGTGTGGTTTCTGAAAGTTCGTTATTTTCCGAAACGTTATAGCGATGCAATCGACCAGACTGCATAACCTCAACGGCTGCAGCGATAGCCTCTGCTGAGATAGGCTCTTGTTGAGTGAAGTTGCCTGTAAATACTTTATCTGTTGTAGTCACGAGTAATGATTAGATGAGCTTGTTGATTGAGAGTCTTGCAATAGCTTTGAGGTGACTAGTGCTACTAACCCACCTGCTATTGCACCAAACAGGTGACCATCCCAAGACACGCCTTGCTGCCCGGGTATGACACCTTTCAAGAGTACGCCTGCATAGGTAGCACCTACTATTAGTGTGATGATGATAGAGCTGAGGCGTTTTTCAAAGATGCCCGCGAAGATATGGAAGGCTATTAATCCGAACACCAAACCACTCGCACCAATATGCAATGCAGTGCGGCCGAATAACCATAGGCCTAAACCTCCAAGTAATGTAATCAGCACAACGATGGCTCCACTATCGGCGCGGGAACCAGCTAGCAAGAATAGGGTGACGGCTAAAGGTATTGTGTTACCCATCAGGTGCCCAAAATCACCATGCAAAAACGGCATGGCGATTATCCCTATGAGTCCACCCATATCGCGTGGCACCAGGCCGTATTTTTCTAGCGGCAAAAAACGATCTAGAGCGAACACCACCCAAATGACTACAAGAAAAATGGCTATGCCAATAAAGTCACGCTTGATGGTGTGAACGTTGCGGCTGTCGACTAGAGATTTCATGTACGTTGTTGTTCACTCGGTAGCGCTTAACGCAACATCCAGCGAAGTTTGTCGGCCACAGAGGCAAGCTCGGTTGCGCCCATATCGCTTGCGCCACTTTTAAGCGCAGCATACTGATCTTTGTTGATCGCTAATCGGCCCGCATCTGAATCTCGCAAGTTTAAGATTTTTAGCATCTCTTGGATCTCTCCAATGCTATTGCCGGTAACGCCTTTAAGATTGTGCTCACGTGCACTGGCAATCGCGGCGGCCGCAGTGACGCCAACGGCTGCAGCGCCACCGGCAACACTTGCGCCAGATGATGAGCCATTAGATGCTCCGTTGTTAGCAGAAGCAGCTCCAGATGACGCACCTGAACCACCGCCGGCACTACCTGCCGCTGCACCACTTGAAGCCGTATTAGCTGAAGCTGAGCTATCAGTTGTATTGCCTGCGCTGGAACTTGCACCCGCGGGTGCACCACCAGCGTTTTGAAACGCATCACTTGAAGTGGCGTTGTTATCCAACTGTGCGGATTCGCCTTCGCTTATTTCAGCATCGCTGGTTTGATTTTTTAGGTCGTAGTTATTCTTGGAACTGAGTGCGGAAATTAAAAAATAGGCAGCAACTGCTAATAGAATTAAAGAGATTACCCAAGTCATGAATGGCTCCTTGTTAAATGTTTGTGGCGTGTTGCCAGATCGTGTGCTGGCTCCAAGCATTAGTTTCTCGCTTACTGCTAGACTTCAGTCATTAATTACAAAAATCACTTAACGACTATGGTTCGGCCTGATAAATCAATCGTCAAACGTTTTGACAGCCTTAAGACTCATCTTAAGCGAGAGAACCCCGCATTGGTAGGGGTCATAGCAGGCTTTCGCCAGCTCGATGACGTGGGCTACCGTACCGGGTTAATTGGTACAGACGAATCATACGCCATGCAGATATCGTGGTGGCCGCTGATTTCCGTATTAGGCGTATTTTCAGCCGGAAAATCCTCTTTTATCAATAGCTACCTTGGCCGCACCCTTCAAAAAACGGGCAATCAAGCGGTTGATGACAAGTTCACAGTGATCTGTTATGGCAAGGAAAACGCTGGCCAAGTTCTGCCCGGTTTGGCAGTCGATGCCGATATGCGCTTTCCGTTTTACCGCATTAGCGACGAGATCGAAAACGTTGCAGAAGGTGAAGGGCGACGTATTGATGCTTATTTGCAATTAAAAGTAACTGATTCTGAAGCCGTTCGCGGCAAGATCATTATCGACTCCCCAGGGTTTGATGCGGACGATCAGCGAACATCAACGTTAAAACTCACTAATCACATTATGGATATCTCTGATCTGGTAATGGTGTTTTTTGATGCGCGCCACCCTGAGCCAGGTGCAATGCAGGATACGCTGCGGCATTTAGTGCAGGGCACTATCTCGCGTTCTGACAGCAACAAATTCATGTTTATTTTAAACCAAATCGATACGGCTTCACGTGAAGACAATACCGAAGAAGTGGTCGGTGCTTGGCAACGAGCCTTGTCGCAAAAAGGATTAACCGCAGGGCGTTTTTATACCATCTTTAATAAAGATATCGCCCCTGATATGGAGGCATCATCTTCAATGCAGCGTTTAGCTGATAAGCGCGATGCGGATATGGCAGATATCGAGGAGCGTATGCAACAGGTTGAAGTTGAGCGAGCTTACAGAATCGTGGGCGCTATGGAAAAGCAGGCGTATCGTATTCGGGACGAATCAATCCCTGCGCTTCGCACCTTAAAGAAGGAGTGGAGTTCACGGGTGCTTAAATGGGATGCTATTGCATTAGGTATTTTGCTAGTCGCCGTATTGGGTATTTCAATTGCAACCGGTTTTATCGGTTCGTTGTTTGCGATGATACTAAGCTTATTTGCTAATCCTGTAGCGATGCTTGGTGGTATTGCTGCTGTGCTGATACCACTTTTTATTGGCCATCACTTAATCCGTAAGTGGGTACGAGGCAGAATGCTTCCAAAGATTGCAAAGAGCGATAACAGTGCGCTTACTTCAGCATTCATCAAAAATACTAGTTTCTTTAATTCTGTGTTTAGCACGAATCTAGTGGGTTGGAACAAGGGCGCTGAGAAAAAGATTGAGCGTGCGATAGAACAAGCATCAGAATTCGTTCAGAAACTGAATGATCAGTTTACCAACCCATCTGGGCAGTAACTAGTTATCGGACGTAGCAATTTTAAAAGCTGCGTATACAAAGAAGCCGCCGAGTGCGGCTTCTATCCATCGCCTACTGGCACTATAAACCCTCCGCACCTTTTTAACCGATAATGCTACCGCCCATGCGGCATGGCAGCTAAAAGAAATCACAAACCCGCCAGCTATGAACAAGGCAATGATGCTTAGGCTTGCACCTTCTACGGCACCTACTGCTGATATTGCTAGCCAAAAAGCAATCGCTTTTGGGTTAGTGATCTGTAGTAGGTATCCCGAGATAAAGTGCTTAGAGCGGCTACCGTGAGCAGCCGTTGTTGTTTCAAACGCAGGCGGATTGATGGATTTCGTGAACGCGCCGTACGCTAAATAAAGTAGGTAGGCTGCGCCAATTATTCGCAATGCGCTCATTGCCCACGCGGCTTTGGATACGAGTAAGCCTACACCTAGAATGGTTAAAACATTAAGAGTGGCACTACCAAGTGCTATACCAAGTGTGGCAATCAGTGCCGGTGCTCGGCCTTCGCCCGTTGCGATGCTAATAAGTAAAGCGACAGATGGGCCGGGAGAGGATGATCCGACAAACAAGATTAAATAGGCGGCAATAAAACCAGATAGATCTATTGCCGCCATGCTTGTTGCACCTAGTTAGTCGTTGGTTTCGCCGGTTGGTTTCTTCTTCGGCGCGTCTACATCAACAACCTTTCTGGACGCGAATGACAACCCGTCATCGTCACGATTCGCCAATGACTTCACCGTGCCTTTCAATTGGCTCGGCTGACGCTGCGATACAGGGTTTGCATCGGTCGTTGGCTTTGCGGCAGGCGTAGAATTTGGCGCAGCAGATACAGCGGCAGCAGTTGGCTTTGGTGTAGCAGCTGCCGTAGCACTTGGCTTTGGCGTGGAGCTAGACGTTGCAGATGCGGCGGGAGCACTTGACTTTGGTGCAGTGCTAGACGATGCAGCAGCTGGTGAAGCAGGCGCGCTTGGCTTAGGCGCAGATACATTAGGTGCTGGCGCATCAGATCGAGACGTTGCTACAGCACCAGTAGCCGCGGCTGCTGTAGCCGCTGCCGTTACTGACACCGCTGGGCCAGAGCTTGGTTTTGAGGTGTTGTTACTTGCAGGCGCATCTGTATTTTGCTCGCCTTCGGTTTTACGATTGTTGTGCCTACGCGAACGGTTGTAGTTAGAACCCTGTCGCGGACGTTGGCCAGCATCATCATCAGAAGAGTCGCTAGCATTTCCAGAAGCTTTGTCAGCAGCTGCATCAGCAGGTTTCGCCAATGGCTTACTCTCGTCAGAGTCGTTCTTATCACCTTCTTGCTTGTTTTGAACTTTCTGACGACGTCGACTTGGCGCGCGCTTCTTGTTAGCGGTGTTACCTTCGCTTGAATCCGCCACATTGCCGTTAACCTCGGTGGTCGCTGGCTTGGCGGTTTCGTTTGGTGCAACATTTCCGTTCGCCTCAGGTTTTTTGGTATCTGTTGCGTTTGAATCATTTGCGCTAGAGGCAACGCCTGCGCCTGTTTGCGTTACGCCGCTAGCTGACTTTGGTGCATCGGCTGCTGCTTTGGCTTGTTCGGCAGGCGCCTTAGTCTGCGATTGATTATCACCGCCTTCCGTTTTGTTTGCAGTTTGCTCGTCATTAGCGGCTTGCTTGTTGGCTTGATTGCGCTTACCGCCGCGACCACGACGACGTCCGCCGCGTTCTGACTTCGGCTTTTGGTCCCCAGCTGGTGCTGCGCCCGTGTTGGCTTTGGTGTCTGCATTGATATTCGTGTTGTTAGACTTTTCAGTATTGTCTGCTGACTTGTCGTCACGATTCTCGTTTTTCTTGTTGCGGTTGCGATTGTTGCTATTGCGCGTACCCGCCTTTTTCTTCTGGCGACCACCACCTTCCTCACTATTAGAGCGAGCGTTGCGTGGCTTACGGTTTTGATTTCGATTATTGTTGCTGCTCTTACGTGCTGCTGTTTTTTCTTCTTCAGGAGTTGGGGCAGGTGGTGCCACTTCAGCAGGCTTGCCACCAAAGATAGAAGTCACTTTGCCCAAAATACCTTTCAGGCCGCCAGGTTTTGCGACGGCTGCGGTACCAGCAGCAGCGGCAGCTGTTGCCGCCATCGCCTTGGCTGGGGTTGGAGCAGGCATGTCTGGTACGACGTTGCCAACAGCGGCGCGTTCAATCGGCTTGGCCGGTTTGGCATCCTCTTTGGCTTGTGCCTCAACGTTATCCGTAGCAAGTTCGTAACTGTTCTTCTTAACGGTGTCGTGATCAGAGTCTGATGCACGAACCCGCTCGATCGTGTAATTAGGCGTTTCAAACGTTGGGTTAGCAACGATTAATAAGGTGACTTCATTACGCGTTTCAATTTCGTTGATGCTGGCGCGTTTTTCGTTCAGTAAGTACGTCGCGACATCCACCGGCACATCCGCAAAGACGCGATCGGTGTTGTCCTTCATGGCTTCTTCTTCGAGTAAGCGCAAGATAGACAGAGCAGTTGATTCAGTGCCCCGTACGGTGCCATGACCCTGGCAACGCGGACAGACGTTTTCAGACGATTCACCCAGTGATGGGCGCAAACGCTGACGGGACATCTCTAATAAACCGAAGCGTGAGATACGGCCAATCTGTACACGAGCACGGTCTTGCTTGAGCGCATCACGTAAACGGTTTTCGACAGCACGCTGGTTACGATTAGACATCATGTCGATAAAATCGATGACGACGAGGCCGCCTAAGTCACGCAAGCGTAATTGGCGGGCGACTTCATCTGCGGCTTCAAGATTAGTGTTAGCTGCTGTCTCTTCGATATCGTGGCCCTTAGTCGCGCGGGCTGAGTTGATATCGATGGAGATCAATGCCTCTGTGTGATCAATAACGAGTGCGCCACCGGAAGGTAGGCGAACTTCACGTTGAAACGCCGATTCTATCTGGCTCTCAATCTGGTAGCGATTGAATAACGGTACGTCGTCTTCGTAGAGCTTTAGTTTGCGCGCATTTTGCGGCATATACATGCGAATGAATTCGGCGGACTGATCGAACGTGGCTTGCTCATCAACGATGATTTCGCCAATGTCACTGCGGAAGTAATCACGCAGTGCACGCACAATAATGTTGCTTTCTTGGTACACCAAAAACGGGGCTTTTTTGCCTTCAGCGGCTTCTTCGATTGCTGCCCAAATGGCGGCTTGGTAGTCTAGATCCCATTGGAGTTCTTCGGAGGTTCGGCCAACGCCAGCGGTGCGTACGATAGTGCCCATGCCATCAGGCGTATTGACTTCGGCCATCGCGGCTTTGAGCTCGGTGCGTTCTTCACCTTCGATGCGGCGTGAGACGCCACCGGCGCGAGCATTGTTTGGCATCAATACCAAAAAGCGACCAGCAAGGCTGATGAAGGTGGTGAGGGCAGCGCCCTTATTGCTGCGTTCTTCTTTTTCTATTTGAACCAGGATTTCCTGACCTTCTTTGATACCGTCGCGAACATTAGGACGGCCATCGCCACGGTGGGCTTTATCGGAAAGGTATTCCTTAGCGATTTCTTTGAAGGGTAGAAAGCCATGACGCTCTGCGCCATAGTCTACAAATGCGGCTTCGAGGCTAGGCTCGACGCGGGTTATTTTTGCTTTGTATATATTGGATTTTTTTTGTTCTCGTTCCTTATGTTCTATATCGAGATCGTTGAGGCGTTGGCCATCGACTATAGCTACGCGAAGCTCCTCTTCGTGAGTCGCGTTGATTAACATTCGTTTCATTATTTGTTTCCGTTCCGGAAGAACGGGTCACCAGTCTCTGGTCGCTTATGCGAACATACGCAGGCGCTCGTTGGCAAAGATGCCACAGGCTCAGCAGTATTAGCATTGTTAAGATTGCGAAGGACATTGCTAGGGGTGTGTTGTTCCGGTTTTTAGTTAGTATTATCGTTTAATTAAGTCTGCCGGCATTGATGCCTGGCGCGTTGCTAGGGCGGATAGTGGTTATCTGGCCTAACGTAAAAACTGTGTTTGCGAACCCATTTTTTCTGTACAACTTTTTTCTAAACAACGTTCTCTAACTAGGTTAGAGCGGGTTGCAAGGGCTACTTAGTCACTTTGAACGTTTCTAACGGTTCAGTTAATTGAAACGATTGGGTCACTTTCAGCCAGTGTGTTCGTTTTGTGTCACTTATTTTGTTCTAGTTTGTTCATTAGCAGTGAGACGAGTTTCAAGCGATTAAGCTAAACAAACATTAAATCACCCTATCATGCAGTATATTGCGGCGGTTGGCTCGTTTCAGCGCTTTACAGAGTATAGCAACATTCATGCACGAATCAGACAGTAATTCAGCCTCAGTGCGGTTAGTCACCGTAGAGGAAGGCGAGGCGGGTCAGCGTGTGGATAACTTTCTCATTCGCCGGGCTCCAGGCGTGCCTCGTAGCCACATATACCGCATTATCCGCACTGGTCAGGTCAGAATTAACAGTGGTCGCTGCAAGCCCACTCGTAAGCTTACAGAGGGCGATATCGTCAGGATACCACCACTGAAAACTGTAACAAAAGTGCAAGTTTCGGTTCCTGATGAGCTGGCGGCCCGAATTGGGGGGCAGATTGTCTACCGAAATGATGATCTGATCGTTGTGGATAAGCCAGCCGGATTAGCCGTCCATGGAGGCACTGGATTGCCATTTGGGCTGATCGACGCCTTGCGGCAGCACGAAGATAACGCAGCGCTGGAGTTGGTGCACCGAATAGACAAAGGCACTAGTGGTTGCCTGCTGATTGCTTGCAATAATGGTGTGAATCGAAAGCTTCAAAACCTCTTTCGAGAGCGCGAGGTGGACAAGCGCTATTATGCGCTGGTGTCGGGGCAGTGGGCAGAGGCTTCCAAAACCGTCAAAGTGCCATTGTTAAAAAATCAGGATGCCGGTGGGCAGCGTAAAGTAATCGTGGCTGATGGTGGTCAGTCTGCTGTTTCCCATTTCAAACGCATTGAGCGATACAACGAAGGCACACTGCTGGAAGTGGCGATTGAAACCGGGCGGACACATCAAATTAGAGTACACACACAGCATTCAGGCCATGCGATTGTGGGTGACGAGCGATACGGTAAGCGCGCTGATAACGAACGTTTTGCTGGCAAAGGCATCAAACGCTTAATGCTGCATGCACGCCAGCTCGAATTTAAGTGGAAGGGTGAAACAATCAGTATCACTATCGAGCCTGATGCTCAATGGCAAGAATCATTAACAGTGCTAAGTAAGCTGGGAAAGTAATGTAATGAAAGCTCAGGCAAGCGAACTCAAAGATGAAGCTGCGCTGTTGGCCGCCGCCGCTCAATTTGGCTCTACCCTGGATTTCCCCGCTGTGGTGTATTTGTCTGGCGAGCTGGGCGCGGGAAAAACAACCTTTGCCCGTGCATTAATTCAATCGCTTGGGTACGAAGGCAATGTTAAGAGCCCCACCTATACGCTGCTGGAAACCTACCAAGCTGGCAAGTTACAGGTGGTGCACTTTGATCTGTATCGCCTGGAAGACCCAGAAGAGCTGCATGCCTTGGGCTATAGGGAGCTTACTAGCCAGGCTGATTTAGTGCTGGTGGAGTGGTCAGAAAAGGGTGGCAGCCTAATTCCAGCGGCAGATTACTTGGTGGAGCTTGAGTACGCGCTACCTGGCAGAATAATGCAACTATCAACACCGGTTGATTTGTCGTAATAGCCTCCTATGCTTAGTGAGGCGGCAGCTGTCATTTTGGCAGTAGGCTGCCAGTTTAGGGGGTATATTGAACAACTCAGTTTTACTTATCTTGGTACGGCCTGTTCGTGGACGATTGCTAGGTCTGCTCAGCGTTTTGCTACTGTTGGGTGGCTTTGCACCATCTGCCTACGCTGGTGCTCAATTGGTTCGTTTTCAAGTTGTTCAGCAATCCAATTTGATGCTGCATATCGACTTTGACCAACCTGTTGAAAACGTCAACGTGTTTGCGCTAAGTAATCCTCATCGGCTGGTGATCGACCTAGCCTATGCCGAACTTAACACCGCATTAAATCTCGACGCATCACGCGGCATGATGCTGGATATTCGTCACGGCTTTCATGGCGATCAAAAATTACGAATAGCCATTGATCTGGCCAAGGCCGCTACGCCGAGCCATGAGGCGATTTCACGTCAGGGTGGTCAGCGACTAATAGTTGATACGGGCATTGTGCTGGAAGCTACCGAAAACGCCCAAGCCATCCAGCCATCGTCAAGTCAATCGACTGCAATTGAGCCAGTTTCGATCCCTATAGGTGATTTGCGCGATGTGATCGTTGCCATTGATGCAGGTCACGGTGGTAAAGACGGTGGTGCCACCGGGCAGCGTAAAACGTTGGAAAAAAATATCACGCTTGCAGTTGCTTTGCGATTGCACGAACGCCTCAATGCACAAGAAGGCATAAAGGCAGTACTAACACGTAGTAAGGATGAATACATAGCATTAGGGGAGCGTATCCGTATTGCGCGTGAACAACAGGCTGACATATTTGTATCGGTGCATGCCGATGCGTTTACTCGCAAAGCAGCTGCCGGTAGCTCGGTTTATGCTTTATCACTTAAGGGCGCAAGCTCGGAAGCGGCTCAATGGTTAGCCGAAAAAGAAAACAGTACAGATGCTTTGTTCGGTGAAGTTCAGCTCGATGGTTTAGGGGTTGATCTCAAGCAAACGTTGCTGGATTTAGCGCAAAATTCGACGCTCGAGGCAAGCTTGGATATGGGAGCGGAGGTGTTAGCTCAGCTCAAGAAAGTGGGGCAGGTACACAAGCCCAATGTAGAGCAAGCTAACTTTGCCGTTTTGCGATCCCCTGATATTCCATCCGTGCTAGTTGAGATTGCCTTTATCTCTAATCTACAAGAAGAGAGAAAGCTAAATGATCCACGGTTTCAGGACGCACTCGCCATCGCCATCCAGAATGGTGTTGTACGTTATCTAAACAGACGAGCCCCAGTAGGCACTCGCCTAGCAGCCGCGCGGCAGAAGAGCTCAGGCTAATACCATCAGCGGCAATTTTGTCGCATAATGTTAGGTGAAATTGCCTAATTAGCGTACCCATGCCTATTCAACAACTCCCTGATCATCTGATCAATCAAATTGCGGCGGGTGAAGTTATCGAGCGGCCGGCTTCAATTGTTAAGGAGTTGCTCGAAAACTCACTTGATGCTGGCGCTACTCATTGTGAAATCCATCTTGATCATGGTGGGCTGGAGCGTATTCGGATTCGTGATGATGGTGGTGGTATTCCAAAAGATGAATTGTTGTTGGCACTAAGCCGACACGCGACTAGCAAGATCGGATCAATGGATGATTTGCAGGCGGTAGCCACAATGGGGTTTCGTGGAGAAGCGTTGCCCAGTATCGCATCGGTATCGCGTTTGTTGTTAACGTCGAAACCTGCAAGTGATGCTAACGCCTGGCAAGTGCGTTATGCGCGTGATGGTGAGCTAGATCTTTCACCCGCGTCCCATCCGGATGGCACAACCGTTGAGGTGCTAAATCTTTTTTATAACGTGCCTGCCCGTCGAAAATTTATGCGTACGGCACGCACGGAGTATTCACGTTGTGAGCAGGTGGTTAAAACGCTGGCCCTAGGTAATCCACAGTGTGCGTTTAGAGTGGTGCACAACGGTAAGAACACCTTGGATTGTGCTGTTGCGAGTTCGGAGTCTGCGCAGCATCAACGATTAGCTAGAGTGTTGGGTAAAGCCTTTGCAGAAGCTGCTCATCGAGTTGAGCTTGATAATAATCAATTTGCATTACAAGGCTGGATTGCCTCGCCAGCGTTCTCGCGTAGCCAAGCTGATATGCAATATTTTTATGTGAACGGACGAATGATTAAAGACAAGGTTGTCTCGCATGCAGTAAAGCAAGCCTATAGCGATCTTATCTACCATCAGCGTCATCCTGCATTTGTATTATTTTTAACGATTGATCCACTATCAGTTGACGTGAACGTGCACCCGGGCAAACAAGAGGTGCGGTTTCGAGAGTCACAATTGGTGCACGGGTTCATACGTCGCTCCTTAAAAGAGTTTTTGGCAGCGGTAACGCCTGCTGATACCTTGGAATCATCTGGTTTAGATAATGATCTGCCTGGTGCCGCTTCGATTAGCCAGAGCGCAATACAGGGTAGTGCTTTGAGTGCGCAGGGTATGCCCGGAGCCAGTGGGTATGGTTCCTCAACACCGCATCAGCAAGCCATGCCGTTAAGTGTGCAAGATAACAACCGTGGTTTGGAACGTTTGGGCGCTAGCCGAGCGGCACAACCGGTGAGCCCGTATGGAGATTCAGCGGTAGCGATGATGCCGCCAGCAACAGATGATACAGTTGCGCCGCCTTTGGGTTACGCGATGGCGCATTTACACGGTGTGTATATTCTTGCGCAAAATACCAGCGGCTTGATAGTGGTTGATGCGCATGCTGCGCATGAACGCATAACCTACGAACGACTAAAAACAGCATTTGAAGCTGGCGAGGTTGCATCACAAGCGTTGTTGGTGCCAGTTGCTGTAACAGTGAGTGAAGCCGAAGCTGATCAAGCTGAAACCGTCGCTACTTGGCTTGAAGGTTTAGGAATGCAAATCGAAAGGTTGTCACCTGAACAGCTGCGTATTCGCTCTGTGCCCGCACTGTTAAAACAGGAAAATGCGGAAGCCTTGTTACGTGATGTGTTATCAGATGTTATGGAGTACGGTGATAGTAATAAACTGCGTGAAGCAATTGATAAGGTGTTGTCATCGATGGCGTGTCACGGTTCAGTACGGGCAAACCGGGCGCTCACGGTACCGGAAATGAATGCGCTATTGCGCCAAATAGAAACCACTCCCAATAGTGGCCAATGTAATCATGGCAGGCCAACTTGGACACAGCTCGATATGAACGAGCTTGATCGTTTATTTATGCGGGGTCGCTAAGCTTGTCAACGCCGCAGTTGATATTCTTATTTGGGCCAACGGCGTCAGGTAAAACTTCTCTGGCGGTTGAGCTAGCTAAGGCAATCGATGCTGAAGTGGTCAGTGTTGATTCCGCTCTTGTGTATCGACATATGGATATCGGTACTGCTAAGCCTACTGATGCCGAAAAACAGTCTATTCCACACCACTTAATTGATATCTGCGAACCCGACGACCCGTACTCGGTGGCTCGGTTTACTCGTGATGCGTGCTTAGCTATTGAAGACATAACACAACGTGGTAAGAGTGCCGTATTGGCGGGTGGCACGATGATGTATTTTCACGCCTTAACTCATGGGCTGGCACCCTTGCCAAATGCCGACACATCGATACGCGAACAACTCACCGCCGATGCAGCAGAGTTAGGATGGCAAGCATTGCACGATCGATTAACTCAGGTTGACCCAGTATCTGCGCAGCGTATTCATCCTAATGATCCTCAGCGTTTGCAGCGAGCGCTGGAAGTTTTTATGCTCACTGGTGAGCCGTTAAGTGAGCTGCAAAAAAAGACCCAGTCACCATTGCCGATGCAGCCAATAAAGTTTGCACTTGTGCCTGATGACCGAGCTTGGTTGCACAAGAGAATTGAAAAGCGACTTGCTATGATGTTTGCCGATGGATTAATCGACGAAGTTAAGCGGCTTATGCAGAATAAAGTTCTGCATTCAGAGCTACCTTCGATACGCTGTGTCGGGTATCGCCAAGTGTGGCAAATGCTGGAGGGTGTGTACAATGAAGCGGAGTGCGTAGAGAAGGTTTTAGTTGCGACGCGTCAGTTAGCGAAGCGGCAACTAACCTGGATACGCTCAGCGGATAACTACACGACAGTCGCAGCGGACAAGCTTGATACACAGGCTCAGTTGCAATGTATTTTAGAAAACTCAACACCGTGAACAAATAGGGTTAAGTGATGGCTGAACAACTTCCACAAACGATGGTCGACCAGATTGGCGGCACTCGGCTGGTGCCGATACAGCGCTTAGCTAAAAATGATAATAACAATCGCGTGTATTCAAAGCTTGAGGGTGACAACCCCGCAGGTTCAGTAAAAGATCGCCCCGCATCAAACATGATTAAACAAGCGGAAGCACGCGGTGATATTAAGCCAGGCGATGCCTTGGTTGAGGCTACTAGTGGTAACACTGGCATCGCGTTAGCCATGGTTGCGGCGACCATGGGCTACAAGATGAAATTAATCATGGCCGACAACATGACGGATGAGCGCAAATCATCGATGCAGGCTTATGGTGCTGAACTGATATTAGTTAGCGCTGAACAAGGTATTGAATATGCGCGAGACTTAGCCATCGAAATGTCTGATAAGGGCGAAGGATTTTTGCTCAATCAATTTGCTAACCCCGATAACCCAGCTGCGCATTACCAAACTACGGGCCCGGAATTATGGGATGCCACTGATGGGCAGATCACGCACTTTGTTAGTTCTATGGGCACAACCGGAACCATCATGGGTGTGTCGCGGTATTTAAAAGAGAAAAACCCTGCCATACAAATTGTGGGTGTGCAGCCTGAAGAAGGGTCTAGTATTCCTGGCATTAGACGATGGCCTAAGGAATACCTACCATCCATCTTTGAACCTGAACGCGTTGATCAAATTATCGATGTTAGTGCAGAGGAATCTGAAGAGATGGCGCGCCTGTTGGCAAAAACTGAAGGTGTGCTGGGTGGTGTGTCGACAGGCGGTGCAATGGTTGCAGCGTTGCGCTTATTGCCAACGCTTAAAGATGCGGTAGTGGTCACGATCGCCTGTGATCGAGGCGATCGCTATTTGAGTAGCGGATTGTTTTAAGACGTCTTTTGATGGAGCGCTTTTTAGTTAGCAGTGATGCTACTGCTATGAGAGCATGAATTCTACTTCAATGCCTGCAACGTTCAGTTTGTCGCCACTGTGCAGTAGCACAGGCTCGTCACCAATCTCATCGCGGTTGAGCGTAGGTAGTTCAACGCTATCATCGCTTTCGATGTGCATCAAAAAGTAACCATCGGGTTTTCGCATAATGGCAGCGATTTGAATACCAGGGCGCCCGAGCGTAGTGACGGGTTTGTCAATCGGTAACACCTGGCCAGACTTTGCACCGTTCTTAATTTCAATCACCGCGCCTGCAGGTGTTTGTATTGCCGGTGCGTCAAGATCGTGAGTGAGTTTTTGTTCACCACTAAAATCAGTAGCGGGCGTACTCTGATGATTGCCATTAATCGGTGTAAGCGGCTCGGGCTTTATTGGATCAGCTAGAGCGACATCTGAATCGTGCTCCTGATCATTAGTAGGTGGGCGCGGTTGTGAGCGGCCACCGCCGAGTGCTAGCTTAGCTTTTTGAGACAAGGTCATTGGCTCGTCGTCAAAATCGTTGTCGTCTAGGCTGCTATCAAAGTCGTTGTGGCTGATGCCATTGAGTTGCGGCGCAGGAGCTGGAGGGCTGACTCTAGCGTTAGAGCCATTACCGCTTAAACGCGTAACGGTTGCAGATTCTGAAACATCTGGTGTTTCGACTGTTGGTGCGACAGGTTGCGCGGCACGGTATTGCACACGAGTTTTACCGATAACAATTTCATCACCGCTATCGAGTAGCTGGCGGCTGATCAAGCGACCATTAATGTAGGTGCCGTTGGTGCTGTTTAGATCTTCGATTAACGCGCCTGTTGTATCAATGGTGATGCGCGCGTGCTTGCCACTGACAGATAGATTAGGAATGCAGACGTCATTTGTTGACCGTCGACCTATACCTATTTCAGTTGTGTCTGCATCGAAATCGAATTCCTGAACGTCGTCGTTTTCGTTGGTAACAATAATGGTGGTCATGCGTTTTCCCTACGTGTACCGCAAACAAAGCAAAGTTATAACTTGGCGAACTGCCATTGACGAACGTCCATCGGTCGTCACGCCCCAATTATTGTCATTTAAGAGCCTACCGTCAACAGGTGCGTGAAGGTCTGCACTTGCTGTCGGAAAACCGGCGCTTTTGTTGCCAATTTTATCCACAACGCAATTTGGTATTAGCCAGCGTCGCTTTGCACTTTAATGATCAATTTTTCGCCCGGATGAATAACATTGTTATCCGGTGTGTTGCCAGTCGAATTTTGTATTGCGCTAATTTTTACAGAAAATCGTTCGGCGATCTCCGACAAAGTGTCGCCAATCTTTACTACGTATTCGACCATTGTACTACGCTCAGCGGAGTTAGTACCGCGCACATCTATTACACCTAAGCTTTGGCCGATCATTATTCGTGAATTATCTAAACTATTGAGCTCGCGTAGTTTTCGTTGGGTGATGCCGTATTTGTACGCGATGGTGCTAACGCTATCGCCAGCGACAACAGTATGTGTTAGTGGTAATGAATAGAGTTTTGCTTCGCCGGCCGTTGCGATTTCCTGTTGGAAACCCTCAGCAGCCGTTGTCGGCACCACAATCAAGTGAGGACCTTTTGGTGGTGTCACTTGGTGAATTAATCCAGCATTGAGTTGGCGTAGCAACGCTTCGTCAACATTGCTCATGATAGCTGCGTGATCAAGGCTAATGCGCCTACCCACATCCACTGTGGTGAAGTCTGCGCTAGCCGGTAAGTCCGGTAAATTTAGGCCGGTTGTTTCTGGGTCCTTTATTAGCTCCAACATGGCAACTATCTTAGGTACGTAGTTGAGCGTTTCATCTGGTAAATCAAGCGACCAAAAATCGGTAGGCTTATTGGCTTTAATGTTTTTCTTCATTGCGCCTCTTACACGGCCGGGGCCTGCATTGTAAGCGGCGAGGGTGAGTTCCCAATCCCCATTAAATTCAGCGTTGAGGTAGCTTAGGTAATCGATTGCAGCGGTTGTTGATTTAACGATATCGCCTCGGCCATCAAACCATGTGTTGCGTTCGACACCTATCTCACGTGCAGTGATTGGTACTATTTGCCAGACTCCAGCGGCATTCACTGAGCTCTTAACAGTTGTACGAAAGCCACTTTCAATGGCCGGAATTAGAGCAAGTTCGACGGGTAAAAAACGTGACTCAAGTGATTCGACGATGTAGCCGATAAACGGTGTTCCGCGATTCAGAATTTTATCAATCCACAATACTTCGCGCTGATACTGTTCTAGATAAAACTCCACGCGTTGGTTGCGCTCACGAGGCAATCGATCGGATGCGCGTATTCGATCCCAAGCAGAGGCAGGCGCCGGTACGCTCGTGATTGTGCTGGTAGCAAGTGGCTGCGCATTGTTAGCCGTGTTGTTTGCATTAAGCACAGCTCCGTTTAACAACTGTGGCGTTACTTCTGCAATATGTTCGTCTGTGATTTCCTGCAGCAATATACGGTCGCTGCTGTCGGTGTTGCCCAATTCGGGCAGGGCTGCACGGCCAATAGCATTGGTTTCTGCCAACCCTTGCACGCTTGAGCCTATTAATAGCGCAAATGCTGCTGCTAGAGCCGCTATACTAATCATCGTTGGGGTCAATACCAATCGCTTCTGACGCAGTGTAGCCAGAGTGTTATCAGCCTTATTTGGCGTTTTAGATGACATTGATTGTTACTGATCGATTTATGAGAATTTGATGATTAATTTGACACGACGCAAGCCAATTTGGATCGACTCGCAGCGTCCACTTACGCAATGGTACTCATCAGCGCTCGGACAGTCTATCCTCGATAGGCTTGAAGTTCAGCTCGAGGGTAGCCTAAGTGAGGTTTTTGGCTATCAAGGGCTGCAGATCGGTAACATGGCACCTGATCGAGATTTGTTCAAAAGCTCAGGGCTGCACAGGCGAATAATCCTTGATGCGCCGGGCTCTCAGGCTGATATCCATGCCGATGTGCTGCAGCTGCCTGTGGCTAGCGATACCATGAAGTTGGTGATGTTTTTTAATACACTGGATTTTTGCGATCAGCCTCACCAAGCGCTTCGTGAAGCGGATCGAGTATTGGCTGACGATGGTCAATTACTGATCATCGGCTTTAACCCATTGAGCGCATTTGGAGCACGGCACGCCTTAACTGGCTGGCGAGGCAAAGCGCCTTGGAATGGTCGGTTTTATTCCAGAATCCGCGTAACTGATTGGTTATCGGTACTGAACTACCGGGTGCAATCAAGTGATGCTCTCTTCATTCGCCCTCCCATCAATAGCAAGCGCCTGCTGCGCCGCACGCGCCACTTAGAGCGAGTTGAGCCTTGGTTGGGTGGCTTAGGGGGGCTGTATGTCTTGCTAGCCCGCAAGCAAACCTTACCGCTAACGCCGAGTAAACGCCAATGGCGTCGACAGCAACGACCCAATGTTTCTGTGAGTAGTTTTGCCAGGGCTCAGGAAACTGCAGCCTTGCGTAAATCTGATCAAAAACCTTCCTAAATATAAAGTCTGATTAATAAAAAAGTATGTCCCAAACAATCGAGATTTTTACTGACGGTGCTTGCCGTGGAAATCCGGGCCCCGGTGGTTGGGGGGCATTGTTACGTTCCGGCAATCATGAGAAAGAACTGTACGGAGGGGAGGCTGATACTACCAATAACCGCATGGAAATGACGGCGGTGATCGAGGCTTTAAAGGCGTTAAAAAAAACGAGTAATGTTTCACTCACTACCGACTCGCAATACGTGCGGCAAGGTATATTGGAATGGATGCCGGGTTGGAAGAAAAAGAACTGGATGACGGCTGCTCGAAAACCTGTCAAAAACAAAGAGCTGTGGATTCAAATAGACGAATTGGCAGCGCGACATAATATTGAATGGCACTGGGTGAAAGGGCACAGTGGGCATGCTGAAAACGAACGGGTGGATGACTTGGCGAATAAAGGTATTGATGAGTTTCTTGCGGGTAAATCCCAATCGGGCGCAAAATCGGGCACAACATGAGACAGATTGTTCTTGATACAGAAACCACTGGCTTAGATGCACAATCAGGGCACCGCATAATCGAGATCGGTTGTGTCGAGATGAGCGAGCGCCGGCTCACCGGCAATAACCTTCATATCTACCTACAACCTGATCGTCAGATTGATCATGGTGCAATGGAAGTGCACGGTATTAGTAATGAGTTTCTTGCTGATAAACCGCGGTTTGAAGATGTTGCACAAGAGGTTCATGACTATTTAAAAGGTGCGGAGTTAGTGATTCATAACGCCGACTTTGACGTAGGTTTTTTAGATGCAGAGTTTGCACGCATAGCGGGCAACATCACAATCAATTCAATTTGTAGTGTGATTGATACCTTAGCCTTGGCGCGTAAGTTATATCCGGGCCAACGCAATAGTTTGGATGCCTTGTGCAAACGCTTAGACGTTAACAACGGCCATCGCACATTGCACGGTGCCTTACTCGATTCAGAAATACTTGCTGATGTATACCTGCGCATGACAGGTGGTCAAACGGCCTTATTGCTTGATGAAGATAATGCGGCTAACGCTGCCATTTCGGTCGATAACACTGACAAGAAAACTCACCACCTTAAGTTGGTGCAAGCAGATGAAGTCGAAATGCGCGCGCATGAATTATGGCTGGATAAGCTTGCTAAGAGTTCGGGTTCGGGGTGTGTTTGGCGAAACTTGGAAGAAGGTTAGTAATCATCCCGCGAAGTTTTTTCATACTCGCTTGGGCTTGTCATCCCCGCCTTCGCGAGGATGACACGTCTTCGCGGGGATGACGAATAATGACCTAGTTAATACGAATTGACCGCGCTTTATCCCGATCCCACTCACGTTCTTTGATGCTGGCGCGTTTGTCGTATTCTTTCTTACCCTTACCGATACCGATTTCTACTTTTACCTTGCCTCGTTTCCAGTACATAGACAGGGCCACGATGGTGTAACCCTTGCGGTCCACGGCTCCCACCAGGCGGGCTAGTTCTCTGCGGTTAAGCAACAACTTTCGTCGGCGCTGTAGCTCAGGCACGCTGTGAGATGAGGCGGTAATTAGCGGGGATATATTGCAGCCGTAGAGCCAGGCTTCCATCTTGTGCATTTGCACGTAACCGTCGGTGAGTTGGGCACGACCAGCCCTGAGACTCTTGACTTCCCATCCTTGCAGTACAATTCCGGCTTCGAACTTCTCATCGATCTTATAATCGTAAGTTGCGCGCTTGTTGCGTGCGATACTGCCCTCGCCAGAGGTTTTGCTTTTTTTGCTCTTCTTGGCCATAACGGCATTATAGGCGTGCTGAAGTTGATAAGGTAAATATGTCGAGAATTTCGAGAAGTGCGTTGGTGGAATATACTGCCAGCCAGATGTACCAGCTGGTGTTGGATGTTGAATCCTACCCAGAGTTTCTACCGTGGTGCTCCGCTGGCGAGGTTGCCGAGATCAGTGACGAGCATCAGGTGGCGACGGTGTCGATTAATAAGGCGTTTAAGCAAACTAAGTTCACCACGCAAAATACGCTGGAGCAGAATCAGCAAATCGCCATGAGCTTGCAAGACGGCCCCTTTAAACACTTGAATGGCGTCTGGCGATTTAAAGCGCTTGGAGATAGTGCTTGCAAAGTAGAGCTCGATATCGAGTTCCAATTTAGTAGTAGCGTGGTTGAAAAAATGATCGGCCCAGCATTCAGTGCTGTAACCCAAACTGTCGTCAATTCGTTTGTGAAGCGGGCAAAGGATGTGTATGGCTAGTGGTGCCATGATTTCAATCAGAGTGGTGTTAGCGTTTAGTGACATTCAGCATCAGGTGCATATGAATCTGCCTGCAGGGACGACTGCAAGGCAAGCTGTAATCGATGCAGTAGCTGGGCAGATAGGCTTAGACGTAGTGGGTGAGGACGCTAAGGGTGTAGCTATTGGTGTATTTGGCGAACGGGTTAGCGATGACTACGTATTGCTTAACGATGACCGAGTCGAAATCTATCGGCCGCTAATCCAAAGCCCGATGGAGCTAAGACGCCAACGGGCTGCTGCACAAAAACGGAAGAATTAGCTCCTCTGCTTTGGCGCAAAAATACGTTCCCACCAAGGGCGGCGGTTTTGAATTTCGCCGCTAATCTCATCTGCGGTTCGATCCACTTTTTCAATTACCTCATTTGCAAAGTACAGAGACAGAACCTTTGCTTTTGTTGGTTGGCCTGCAGGCGTACTGGTGTAGTAGTAGTCCCAGCGTTGATCATGGAAGGTAGTGTTGGTGACGGGTGCGCCCAAAATTGTGCGTACTTGCGCGCGCGGCATACCGACGGATACTTGACCAATTTGGCTTTCGCTCAGCAGATTACCTTGTTGAATGGTGATCTTGTGGGCTCTTGGGAGCCAGAATGGGTCGCCACCACAGCTGGTGAGTGCACTGATACTGATCAAAAGGACTGCCAGGGTTTTCACGGGAGATTCCATTTAAGTTGTAAGGCTATTGTCGTATACTTGTAGTTACTTCTCAATGGCTTTGCAGTGACACTTGCGAAATATGCCCAACTCCACACACGAATCCTCGCGCCAAGCGACCACAACCAGTGAGCTCAAAAACGCGGGCCTGAAGGTCACGCTGCCTCGTGTAAGCATACTCGAAATTCTGGAACGTGCAGAACAGCACCATCTCAGTGCAGAAGACGTTTACAAGGCCTTACTTAAAAACGGAAGCGATATCGGCCTTGCTACGGTATATCGCGTTTTAACTCAGTTCGAGGGCGCAGGCTTGGTTACACGGCATCACTTTGATGGTGGACAAGCGATATTCGAGCTGGACACTGGCGACAACCACGATCATATCGTGTGCGTTAAAACGGGCAAGGTTGCGGAATTTAAGGATGAGCAAATTGAACGTCGGCTGCAGGAAATAGCGAAAGAGCTTGGCTATTCGCTAACTGATCATAAGATCATTTTGTACGGCGAGTATAAGCGCGACTGATCTGCTGTTTGGAAGCTACTGTTTGATAGTGTTTTGCGTTATTACTCAGGCTTAGTTAGTGAGCTAGTTTGTGTATTTTTTCTGGGCTTCCTTGGCTTTACGATGGTACACCAGCAGCGCAAAACCTAATGCAATAATAACTATTGCTACGATCGCCTTCATCACAAAGGGTTCAAACATGGCGTTCTCCGAATAAAAAATAAACATGCATTCAATCTACCGAATCGAGCATTTCCTGTGCATGTGATTGGCTCTTCTTTGTTATTTTGGCACCGCCCAACATTCTGGCAATTTCATCGCGAGTTTGCTTCTTGTTTAGGGTTCTAAGGCTGGTTTCCGTCTTGCCCTTAGTGCTGGTTTTTTCAACAAATAAATGATGGTGCGCTTGAGCCGCCACTTGGGGCAGGTGAGTGACGCACAACACTTGAGCTGTTGTTCCGACTTTACGCATTAAGCGGCCAACGGTTTCGGCGACAGCACCACCGATCCCTGCATCTACTTCGTCAAAGATTAAGGTTGGTACGTTTTGCGTTTTAATGGTGGCTAGTTGTAAACACAAGCTGATACGCGATAGCTCGCCACCTGATGCTACTTTTGCTAGTGGTGCCGCGGCTACACCTGGGTTGGGGCTAACTAAAAATTCGACTGTATCTTGGCCGTGTTTATGGCTAGCAGTAACATCTGTGTTGATGCGCACACTAAATGCGCCGCCTTCCATGGCAAGAGTTTGCATTGATTCAGTGACTTCCGCTGATATCTTCTTAGCGGAGCGTTTACGTAAGCGGGTGAGTTTGGCGCAAGTTGCTCGGTACACTTCACGCAGTGCGTCTACTTGCTTTTGTAGCTCTTCATTGCTGTTAGCTGGATCGGTTAAACCGTCTAGCTCATCACGTAAGGCAAGTTCGACATCGGTTAGGCCTGATGCATCGACATGGTGTTTTTTAGCTAAGCGATGCAGTGCTGCTAATTTGTCGTCAAGCCAAGCAAGACGATTAGTATCGTGTTCCATGCTGCTAGTGCTGCCACGCAACATAGAAGCGGCCTCGCTGCATTGGATTGAAGCTGATTCGACTAAATCGAGCGCCTCTTGCATCCGATCATCAATCGCCACCAAACTGGCCAATGGCGATTGAGTTTCAGTTATTGAATTAACGGCGTTATCAAGAGATTGCAGTGATTGATTACCTAGCTCCACTAATCGATCGGCATTGGCGAGCCAACGATGTTCGGATTCAATATCAGCTGCTGTGGCGCCACCAGTATCTAGTGCATCAAACTCTTGTAACTGGAAGCGCAACATATCAATACGATCTTGACCACTTTGTTGCGCCTCGATTTGTTCGGCGAGTTGTTGATCAGTTATCTTCCAAGCCTCATACGCATCACTAACTTGCTTTGATAGTGGTGTATCAGCAAAACTATCGAGCAGTTCGCGTTGAGCGGCGGCATTGCTTAAGCGTTGGTGTTCGTTTTGGCCGTGAATGTTAAGTAGCATCTCGCCGAGTGTGCGTAGCAATTGCGCGGTAACAGGGCGGCCATTAATGTAGGCACGTGATTTACCATTGGCGGTGATTACTCGGCGTAA
Organism: uncultured Granulosicoccaceae bacterium; assembly: GCA_938028465.1. Lineage (GTDB taxonomy): Bacteria > Pseudomonadota > Gammaproteobacteria > Granulosicoccales > Granulosicoccaceae > Granulosicoccus. The sequence goes on from CALJAA010000163.1 coordinate 41,647, forward strand.
CAAGCATTCATTCTCTTCGTTAAGATCTTGGTCGCTTAACCACTGTTGGATGCTGTTTAAGGAGTCAATGTTAAACGAGGCATTGATTTCAGCTTTGTCGGTATCTTGCTTTACAAGATCACCACTGGCGCGTCCGCCGAGTACTAATGACAGTGCGCCCAGTAAGATTGATTTACCCGCACCGGTTTCGCCGGTCAGTGCTGTTAGGCCGGTATCGAGATCAACTTCAGTGTTGTCGATAATCGCAAAGTTGCGGATATGCAGGTTGCTGAGCATATACCACTAACCTCCCCAGTTTAGCTTTTCGCGTAGTATCTGGTGGTAGTCATAGGTTTCAGGGTGTAGCAAGGTTAGTCTCTTTTCCATTACGCTGACTTCGATCATATCGCCGAGTATGGCTTCCATGTATTGCTGTCCATCACAAACAACTTGTGCTTCGCGAAGTTCGTCGTCCCACAAATGCGCCCGTATACGGCTCTTTGCATCGACTAAAATTGCGCGGGTAGTAAGTGTGTGTGAGGCGATAGGTTGCACTACTACTGCTTCGATTGTTGGGCCAACAATTGGACCGCCGTTAGATAAGCTGTAGGCAGTTGAGCCAGAAGGAGTGGCGACAATTAAACCATCCGCTCGGTGATGCGTGACCAGAACATCGTCTATGACGATATCAAAGTCCATAATTTGAAGGACATCTTTAACGCGAACAACTGTGTCGTTTAGCGCGTAGGCTGAACTGATACATTCGCCTTCTCGCATGATGCGAGTCTCTAACATAATGCGATCTTCGGAGATATATTGCCCACGCAATATAGCATCGAGCTTTTCTAGCCCTTGATTAGGTGACACATCAACTAAGAACCCCAATCGCCCTCGATTAACCCCAACGATAGGGACGCCATAGTTAACCAGTTCCCGGGCAGCACTGAGTAGCGTGCCGTCGCCACCGATAACGATCGCTAGATCGCAGCGTGTACCGACTTCCTCACTACTCACGACCGATTGCCCAGGAATCAAGCCTTCGGTGCTTTCGTGCAAAAGGATGTCTACATTGATCGCTGTTAAGCGTTCGATTACATCGGCGAGTGTGCCGGCGACGCTTTCGTCATTTAATCTGACGAACAGGCCGACCGTTGTGAATTGTGTCATCCGTGTAAGTTATCACGGTGATGGTGTGGTGTCATGTCTGCGCGTTGCTTTTTGATCAATCTATGGGTCGCTTTGAGACAACTTGCCAAGCATGGCTGACAGCGTGTAAAGGTGATCCAGCGCCTCTCGTGGGCTGGTGGAGTCTAATTCGAGCTGACGGATAAAAACAGTTATCTCATCTGGCGTGGCGAATAGATCCAACTGAGGGGTCGTTGGTGCTATGACAGCGCTTGCAGGAATGGTAGCCGGGCTATTGGCGCTACCGCTGTCAGACGCTTCAAGTTGTGCTAGGCGTTCTCTCGCGAAACCAAGGGCTGCTTGCGGTAAACCCGCAAGTTCTGCCACTTGGATACCATAACTCTTACTAGCCGCGCCGTGCTTAACCTGGTGCATGAACACAATTTGGCCGTTGTGTTCTACGGCGTCAAGATGGACATTACTAACGCCATCATGCGTGTTAGCTAAATCAGTGAGTTCAAAGTAGTGAGTGGCGAACAAACACAAACACCGATTGGTATTGCTTAGGTGATCAGCGCAAGCCCATGCTAACGATAAGCCATCGTATGTGCTTGTGCCTCTACCTATCTCATCCATTAACACCAAACTATTGGCGGTGGCGTTATGCAATATATGTGCAGCTTCTGTCATCTCAACCATAAAAGTTGATTGCCCACTGGCCAGATCATCCGATGCACCGATGCGCGTAAAAATACGATCAATCGGCCCGATGCTAGCGCGTGTTGCGGGCACATGGCTACCGGTATGTGCAAGCAGTGCGATTAATGCATTTTGGCGCATGTAGGTTGATTTACCACCCATGTTTGGGCCTGTAACCAACAGCATGCGACGCGTAGTATCGAGTTGCAAAGGGTTAGCAATGAACGGCTCATCACTTAATGATTCGATGACTGGATGGCGACCATCTTCGATATCTAACCCGGGTTCTTTAACCATACTTGGGCAGCACCATTGGTATTCGTAGCTGCAACAAGCAAGCGAGGTATACACGTCTATTTTTGCAACGGCGTTAGCGATATCTTCTAATACATTTAGATCGCTTTGTAGCTTTTCCAATAGATCACGGTAAAGTTCTTTTTCTCGCGCTAATGATTTTTCGCGTGCACTGAGTACTTTGTCTTCATGCTCTTTAAGTTCGGGGGTAATGTAACGTTCGGTATTTTTAAGCGTTTGCCTACGTATGTAGTGTTCTGGTACGCTTTGGTTTTTACTGGTTTCGATATAGAAACCATGAACGCGGTTGTAACCCACTTTTAACGAAGTAATCCCGCTGGCTTCTTTTTCACGCACTTCTAGTTGATCAAGAAACTCAGTGGCATCAGTGTTAAGGCTTTTGAGTTCATCAAGTTCGCTATCGTAGCCTTTGGCGATCATTCCGCCATCGCGGATTAATACCGGGGGCTCATCGATAAGTGCTTCGCTTAGCAGCTGTAGAGTAGCGGGCACAACAGCTACATTATCGATTAATATTTTAAGCGGACTATCGATTGCAGGCTTTAAAGCTTGAGATAGTTCAGGTAATTCAGACAAGGACCGCTTTAATCGATCCAACTCTCGTGGTTGCACGCTACGTAAATGTATCCGCGTGAGGATGCGTTGCATGTCGTAGATACGTTTTAAATGCGGTTGCACATCCAGATAGAGTTGATCTTGCAATAAACGATTAATACAATCTTGTCGCTTCGCAATAACATCATGGTTGCGTAGTGGGCGTTGCAACCACTGTTTGAGCATGCGGCGCCCCATTGCATTACCGGTACGGTCAATGACACCAAACAAACTGTGCTCGATATTGCCGCTAAGGCTAGTGGTTAATTCAAGGTGTGCACGTGTGCCCGGATCCATAATCACCGTGTCGCTAGTGTGTTCCACTCGTAAACTGCGCACGTGTGGTAAGTCCGAGACTTGAGTTTCGCGTGCGTAGCCTAAGGCTACCGCTGCCGCAGCAATGGCTAATGGCATATCATCGCAATCAAATGCGCGTAGATGTTGTACTTTAAAGTGCTCGAGTAATTGTTGGCGCGTAGCATCGGCTTCAAATAACCAGGGAGCACGGCCACGCCAGCTTAATGCGCCAAAATCAGTGATCAGTGGGCTGCCTTCAGCGAGCAGTAGTTCGGCGGGGTTTAGCCTTGCTACTTCGGTTTTTAAGCCGGCTAATGAATTGATTTCTTGTACGGCTAAATCACCACCAGCAACATCTAGCGATGCAATAGCGTAGCGGCCATCAAGTTCTGCAATTGCAACTAGCAATGCAACATCATCAGCGGCTAGCAAGTGATCCTCTGTTAGCGTGCCTGGAGTAATGACTCTAACGACTTCACGCTTTACAGGGCCTTTACCGGTCACTTCACCAGTTTGTTCGCAAATGGCAACTGACACACCTTGGCGTACTAGTTTGGCAAGATAACCATCGGCGGCGTGATAAGGAATACCTGCCATGGGGATAGCGTTACCGCCTGTCTTGCCGCGTGCTGTTAAGGTGATATTGAGAATCTCAGACGCCTTCTTAGCATCGTCATAAAAGAGCTCATAAAAATCACCCATGCGATAGAACAACAGGGTGTCTGGATGCTGCGCCTTGATTCCAAGGTATTGCTGCATCATTGGTGTATGGGTGGACTGGCTCATGCCGCTAGTGTACAAACTGAGGCAGGGCTTGTTTGGAAAAGCTTTGAATTATTACCGCTAACTGTTTAGGAACCATGACAACAAAGCATGAGTAGTCACAATGAAACGGCCATTGCGCTCGCCACTCAACTGGGAGAACTGCTGATCCAACGCCAGTTCCGCATTACCGCGGCGGAATCGTGCACGGGTGGGTTATTGGCCGCTTGTTTAACTGACGTGCCCGGTGCTTCTAGTTGGTTTGATCAATCTTGGGTCACTTATTCAAATCAAGCAAAGATGGATCTTATTGGCGTTAGCGCCGAGACCTTGGACCAACATGGTGCAGTGAGTGAGCAAACTGTCCTAGAAATGGCCAAAGGGGCGCGACGAATTGCTGTTGCCAATATTGGTGTTGCCATTAGTGGTATTGCAGGCCCAGATGGCGGCACTATTGATAAGCCAGTGGGGACAGTTTGGATAGGTTGGTCACTGAGTGATCAATTGCTGGACGCGGAGGTTGCCGTATTTCCTGGCAATCGAGATCAAGTGCGTCAGGCGGCGTTGTTAGCGGCTCTTAGTGGTAGTATCATGCGCGTTTCTCACCTTGCGGACTAAATACATGATTCAGCTAAGCCACGTAACAAAAACAGTATTGACTGCCGCCAGCGGGGTTGTGCTTGTTATTGGGTTAATTTCATCACCCGTGTTCGCACAGCAAGCATTATCCGCTGATGAACTAAAAGCCCACATCGAGAAACAGCAGGCTGCACTAGATGCTGCCATCGCTAACCGCGACAGGACGCAAGCAGCGCTAGAAGCTAAACGCAAAGCGTTTGAAGAGCAAACAGCCAAGCAAGAAGCCGTTGAAGCAAAAATGAAAGAATTGTGCGAACAACAGGAAGAATTAAAGCCTGGAACGCTGGAAAATTGCCTGGCTGCAATAAATACTAAATAAATTTACAGTATTTCTGCCTCTTTCAACTATATTTATGAAACAATAGCCTTGCGGTCGGGTGCCCAAGGAGCGGCGCGCCGCATTCCCAGTCACAACGGAGACAACCCAAGTGGATGACAACAGAAAAAAAGCATTAGCAGCGGCCCTAGGCCAAATCGAAAAGCAGTTTGGTAAAGGTACCGTCATGCGTATGGGTGATGCCACCGATACCAGCGGTATCGACGTCGTATCAACCGGCATACTTGGCCTTGATGTCGCGCTTGGCATCGGCGGGCTACCCCGTGGCCGTGTTTGCGAGATCTACGGCCCTGAATCATCAGGTAAAACAACGCTTACACTACAAGCTATCGCCCAATGCCAAAAGGCAGGCGGCACAGCGGCATTTATTGATGCAGAGCACGCACTTGATCCAAAATATGCGTCCAAGCTAGGTGTAAACGTTGATGATCTGCTCATCTCACAACCTGACACGGGCGACCAAGCACTCGAAGTCACTGACATGTTGGTTCGCTCTGGCGGCGTAGACATGATCGTTATCGATTCGGTTGCAGCGCTAACACCTAAAGCCGAAATCGAAGGCGATATGGGTGATTCGCACGTTGGCCTGCAAGCGCGCTTAATGTCACAAGCATTGCGTAAGCTCACCGGTAACATCAAACGTACCAACACATTGGTTATCTTTATCAACCAAATCCGCATGAAAATCGGCGTTATGTTTGGTAGCCCTGAAACTACTTCTGGTGGTAACGCGCTCAAATTCTATTCATCTGTTCGTCTTGATATACGCCGTATTGGTGCAATTAAGCGTGGCGACGAAATCGTCGGTAACGAAACGCGAGTCAAGGTGGTTAAAAACAAAATGGCACCTCCTTTCAGACAAACTGAATTCGAAATCCTTTACGGTGAAGGGTCTTCACGCGAAGGCGAACTTATCGACCTGGGTTCCAAAAACGGTATTGTCGATAAAGCGGGTGCTTGGTACAGCTACAACGGCGATCGCATTGGTCAGGGTAAGGAAAAGGTTCGTGACTTCCTTAAAGAAAACCCAGCCATCGCTGATGATATCGATAACAAGCTTCGTGATCTGCTGCTAGTAAAAGCGCCAATAGTTGAAGAAGGGGCTACGGCGGCAGAAGAGGCAGAGCTAGAGGAAGAAATCGAAGCGTAAGTACCACTATAGAGGCTGCTTGGGTTTGAGGTGTCATAGGGTTTGAAGGCCGACACTGACAAACGCGTGGTAGAAAGAGATACGTCTGATGATAAACGTCAGGCGTATCAAACTGCCATCAAAATGCTCACCACGCGTGAGCATTCTGCATATGAGCTTACCCAAAAGCTCAATAAGCGAGAGTATTCGCGCACCATCATCGAAAACCTACTGCTCGATCTGCAGAATAAGGGTTACCAATCCGACGAACGTTTTGCCGAACAGTACACCCGGCAGCGATTCACGAAAGGCTATGGCCCGTTATCGATTCGTGCCAAGCTGTACGAGCGAGGCATTGATTCGAGTTTGGCGGCTGATGCGTTAAATGAGCTACGCGTGGATTGGGTTGAACATGCTGTTGATGTGATTGGCCGAAAATTCCGTCCGGATGAAATCACCAGCACGGAGCCTAAAATCGAATCGCGAATTGCTCGGTTTCTGCAAACTAGAGGATTTTCATCCTCGGTTGCATTGCGCGCACTTCAGCAGAGCAGGCGCGAACAATAACTACCAAATGATCCCGATATATTGAGTCGTTTCATCGTGACGTAGCAGCCAGAACAGCATTGCCCTCTCGATAAGCAGCATCCACATCTGCAGAAATCTGCCCAATCCGGCTACAATAAGGTTTGACTGTTTACAACGCTGCTGTCGGTATGGTTTCAACATCTGAGATAAGAGAACGTTTTCTCGCGTTTTTTGCCAATAATGGCCATAAAATCTTGCCATCGAGCTCGCTCGTGCCAGGCAATGATAAGACGTTGCTTTTCACCAATGCGGGCATGGTTCAGTTCAAGGATCTGTTCACGGGGGAAGAAACCCGCGATTATAAGCGTGCCACCACGTCACAACGGTGTGTCCGGGCAGGTGGTAAGCACAACGATTTGGATAACGTGGGCTATACCGCTCGTCACCATACTTTCTTTGAAATGCTGGGTAATTTCAGCTTTGGTGATTACTTTAAAGAAGAGGCCATTGATTTTGCATGGCGATTTTTAACTGAAGAGCTCCAGATCCCCAGCGACAAGCTCTGGGTTACGGTTTTTGAAGAAGACGATGAAGCCGAAGCTATTTGGGTTAACAAAATTGGTGTACCGGCTGAACGTGTCATACGCATTGGAGCAAAAGATAACTTTTGGATGATGGGTGACACCGGGCCATGCGGCCCGTGTTCTGAAATATTTTACGATCACGGTGAAGATGTTTGGGGTGGCCCACCGGGCTCACCTGAAGAAGATGGCGATCGCTATATCGAGATCTGGAATCTCGTTTTCATGCAGTACGACAAAGACGACAACGGCACAATGCACCCCTTGCCAAAGCCGTGTGTTGATACAGGCATGGGTCTTGAACGAATGGCGGCGGTATTGCAGCATGTGCACAGTAATTACGATATCGATTTATTTCGTAACTTGGTGACTGCTGCATCAAAACTCACTGGCACTACAGATTTAAAAAACCCATCACTCAATGTCATTGCTGATCATATTCGTACTTGCGCGTTTTTGATTGTTGATGGTGTGCTGCCAAGCAACGAAGGGCGTGGGTATGTATTACGCCGCATCATTCGTCGCGCTGCGCGACATGGCCATAAACTGGGTGCGGCAGAGTTGTTTTTTAATAAGCTTACGCCAGCTCTAGTTAAAGAGATGGGTGTGGCTTATCCGGAGCTGGTTAAAGCCGAGGCAGAAGTCACCAAGCAACTTCTCAAAGAAGAGCAGCGTTTTGCTAAAACGTTGTCCTCTGGCTTAAAGATTTTAGACGAAGAAGTCGCCTCGTTAAAAGGCAGTGTGATACCGGGTGATGTTGTATTCAAATTATATGACACCTATGGCTTCCCGGTCGATCTAACTGCTGACATTGCTCGTGAGCGTGAGCTGACGATTGATTCAGATGGCTTCGAAACTCATATGCAAGCTCAGCGTGAGCGTGCGCGTGCTGCGAGTAACTTTGCAGCTGGCGGCGGTGATCTTCCGGCATCACAACAACAAACTGAATTTTTGGGTTATACCAGCGTACAAAGCGATGCAGAGATTGTTGAGCTTTACGTTGATGGCAACGCTGTGGATAGCGTGACTACTGGGCAGTCAGCATGGCTTGTGCTAGATAAAACCCCTTTCTATGGTGAGTCGGGTGGTCAGGTAGGCGATACCGGTGTAATAAGCGCAGGCGGCGGGCGAGCAGATGTGTTGGATACTAAAAAGTATCGCGGTGCGTTTATGCACGCGGTTAGTGTGGCCGAAGGTGAGTTAAAGGTTGGCGCGTCTGTTAGCGCTGATGTAAACCAAGAGCGCAGACAAGCCATCAAGCGTCATCACTCTGCAACTCATCTATTGCATGGTGCACTTCGCCATGTGTTGGGTGATCATGTCGAGCAGAAAGGCTCCTTAGTTAACGATAGCCAACTACGTTTTGACTTCTCACATGGTGACCCAATCACTGATGAGCAGCAGCGAAATATAGAAGCATGGATGCAAGTTGAAGTAGCGAGAAACAGCCCATGCGAGACAAACGAGATGAGTATGGATGAGGCCATTGCCGCCGGCGCGATTGCTTTGTTTGGTGAAAAGTATGGTGATGTGGTTCGAGTCGTGAAGCTGGGTGATAAATCAGTGGAGCTTTGTGGCGGGATACACGTGAATGCCACTGGCGACTTAGGTCTAATTAAGCTTACTGGTGAAACAGGTGTGGCAGCCGGCGTTAGGCGAATAGAAGCTGTGAGCGGCGAATCTGCCCTTAACCATGTGCAAGCCTCTGAACAGCAGCTCAATAAAATTGCTCGTTTGCTTAAGTCATCTAGCGATGATGTTTACAACAAAGTTGAACAGCTGCAACAGCGTAGCAAAGAGCTCAAAACACAAGTGGATCAGCTGCAGGCTAAATTATCCTCGCAAGCGGGTAAAGACATGCTGGGCGAAGCAACGACGATCCATGGTGTGCCGGTATTGATGAAAGTGATTGAGAACACCGATGCTAAAAGTCTGCGAACTGTGATGGATCAGCTCAAACAAGACATTCCTGATGCGGCATTGGTATTAGCCAGCGAAAGTAATGGCAAAGCTGCTTTGGTCGCGACGGTGAGTAAATCACTACATAATCGAATTAAAGCAGGTGACATTTTGAAAGTCGTGGCCCAAGAGCTCGGTGGTAAAGGCGGCGGACGCCCTGATATGGCGCAAGGTGGCGCTGACTCTCTGGATAATGTTCAAGCAGCGTTTAAAGCTGCTGAGCAGTATTTAAACGATAATTTAGCAACCTAATTAAGTAGCAAGCACAGATCATGGCATCCCTTGTCAAAAAGTTCGGCGGTACGTCCGTTGGCACAGTAGAGCGTATTCAAGCCGTGGCCAAAAAGCTCGCGGCAGCCAAAGAAGCTGGAGACGACCAGGTGGTCGTGCTTTCAGCCATGTCGGGTGAAACCAACCGTTTAGTAGCCATGGCGAAAGAGATGATGCCGGTCACGGTGGACACGCGAGAGCTAGATGTGTTGCTCTCCACGGGCGAGCAGGTGACCATTGCATTATTATGCATGGCCCTGAAAACACTCGGCTGTGATGCGCGATCCTATACGGGTGGCCAAGTTCGCATTCTGACTGACAGCAGCCACAGCAAGGCTCGCATCGTCAGTATCGATACCGACAAAATCACGTCAGATCTGGAAAAAGGCCGAATTGTGGTTGTTGCCGGGTTTCAGGGGGTTGATGCTGAGGGCGATATCACCACTTTAGGGCGTGGCGGTTCTGATACATCTGCGGTGGCATTGGCTGCAGCTTTGGGCTCCGATGAGTGCCAAATATATACTGATGTCGATGGCGTTTATACCACCGACCCACGAGTAGAAAGCAAAGCGAGAAGGCTTGATCGGATTACGTTTGAAGAGATGCTGGAGATGGCCAGTTTGGGCTCGAAGGTTTTGCAAATAAGAGCAGTTGAGTTTGCTGGAAAATATAACGTGCCACTTAGAGTGCTCTCATCTTTTGAAGAAGGTGAGGGCACATTGATAACAACAGATGATAAGGAAAACGATATGGAGCAGGCGCTGGTTTCTGGAATTGCGTTCAACAGGGACGAGGCGCAAATTACGATTATGAATATCGCAGATAAGCCGGGTATTGCTTATTCGATACTAGGGCCTATCGCAGATCTAAATATTGAAGTGGATATGATCGTGCAAAATGCAGGTGTTGATGGCACGACTGACTTTACCTTTACTGTGCATCGTGATGAATACCACAGAGTATTAGAATTCTTAAAGACAAAACAAGAAGAGCTAGGCGCTGCTGATATTACGGGTAACGACCAGATAGTAAAAGTATCGATTGTAGGCGTGGGAATGCGCTCTCACGCAGGTATTGCAAGTCGAATGTTCCGTGCACTTTCTGAAAAAGGTATCAACTTACGTATGATTACCACATCCGAAATTAAGATTTCTGTGGTAATTGACGAAGACTATCTTGAATTAGGCGTGCGATCATTGCATGACGAATTCGAGTTAGCAGATGCAGCAGTTTCAGAGGCGTAACACAAATTGACATCATGTAAACCGCTTACATGAATTGATCTAGTCCACAAGTATTAATTGCGTTAGTCCACTTGTGGCAGATCAATGACAAAACGTAAGCCCTTGTGAAATGTGACCCATTTAGTAATCTCGCTGCTTATGAGCTGCGAACCAACCTGCCATACTATGCTCGTTCCATTCATCATTTCTTTTGATGACTTAGGTTCCTCACAGGGAGTGCGTTTTGCATAACGTGTTTAGCTTAATGAGTCTTTGTACAAAGAAATATAAGTTGTAATGCATAGTAGGAGAAGTTCAAATGTTGATACTAACTCGCAGAGTAGGTGAAACATTAATGGTCGGTGACGAAGTAACGGTTACTGTTTTAGGTGTTAAAGGTAACCAGGTAAGAATTGGTGTTAATGCGCCAAAAGAAGTTGCAGTTCATCGCGAAGAGATTTACCAAAGGATCAAGCAAGAACAAGAGGGAATAAGTAAAACTGAGGACGTCGCATCTAGCGATTCTTGACACCTTGTCCCAGCGATTACAACTCAGATGACAAATTAGATTGAGATCTTTGTTGACGTCAACCCTCACAGCAGCCATAATTCTCTGGCTGTAGCGCGCCCGTAGCTCAGTTGGATAGAGTACCTGGCTACGAACCAGGCGGTCGGAGGTTCGAATCCTTCCGGGCGCGCCATTCAGCAATCAAATATGCAGTACCGGAGAGGTGGCCGAGTGGCTGAAGGCGCTCCCCTGCTAAGGGAGTATACGTTTTATAGCGTATCGAGGGTTCGAATCCCTCTCTCTCCGCCATGCTCCGTCCCAGCTTCAAACCGCATCCCCAACTCAATTAATATCAAACTTACTGTCTGCCCAACCCAGCCCGTATTGAGTAACTTCGTCGATTAGCGTGGATCCCGGAACGCCGGACCGCCGCCTACGCGGGGATGACACCGAACGATGACAGCCACTGTTCAAAAATCGACCCACGCAAGCCATTTCACACAACAATCAACGGGTAAGCATCAAGGGCTCTAATTTCCACCGGCCCAAAACCAACCTACAATCCAAACACCTTCAACTCAAACGATAAGCCA
>CALJAA010000164.1 GCA_938028465.1 uncultured Granulosicoccaceae bacterium
AGTACGCGTTCTAACCTAGCGGCGGCCTCATTAGTACCATCGGCACAAATCACCATGCCAGAATGTTGAGAGAAGCCCATTCCTACGCCACCACCATGATGCAATGACACCCAAGTAGCGCCGGATGCACAATTGAGTAGTGCGTTAAGTAGTGGCCAATCTGATACAGCGTCAGAACCATCCTTCATGGATTCCGTTTCACGATTGGGTGAGGCAACAGAGCCTGAATCTAAGTGGTCACGGCCGATTACCACCGGTGCGTCTAATTCGCCATTTTTAACCATCTCATTAAACGCTAAACCCAGCTTATGGCGTTGCCCCAAGCCGACCCAACAAATGCGGGCAGGCAAGCCTTGAAATTCGATTCTGTCCCGAGCCATATCCAACCAATGATGCAAATGCTTATCATCAGGGATCATCTCTTTCACTTTGGCATCTGTTTTATAGATGTCTTCTGGGTTGCCCGATAACGCTACCCATCGAAATGGCCCAACTCCGCGACAAAACAGGGGGCGAATATAGGCTGGGACAAATCCCGGAAACGCAAAGGCATTCTCTAAGCCTTCTTCCAATGCGACTTGGCGGATGTTGTTGCCGTAATCTAAAGTGGGTATACCTTGATTCCAAAATTCCACCATGGCTTTAACATGCGTTTTCATTGAAGCGCGTGCTGCCGCTTCAACTTTGGTCGGGTTGGAATCTTGTTCTTGCTTCCACTGCGCCACGCTCCAGCCAATCGGTAGGTAGCCATGTATAGGATCATGAGCGGACGTTTGATCGGTGACGATATCCGGTTTAACCCCGCGTTTAACTAACTCTGGAAAAACATCAGCTGCGTTACCGACTAAGCCCACTGATTTTGCTTCGCCAGCTTTGGTCCAGGTCTCGATCATTTGCAGTGCTTCATCGAGTGATTCTGCTTTTTCGTCTAGGTAACGAGTGCGTAGGCGCATAGCTATTTTTTCGGGGTCGCACTCAACTGCTAAGCAACAAGCACCAGCCATAACGGCTGCCAATGGCTGAGCACCACCCATGCCGCCTAGGCCTGCGGTTAGTATCCACCGACCATTCAAATTACCCTTGTAATGCTGACGGCCAGCTTCGACAAAAGTTTCGTAGGTACCTTGAACAATGCCTTGTGTGCCAATGTATATCCACGAGCCTGCTGTCATCTGCCCGTACATCATCAAGCCCATACGGTCCAACTCGTTAAAGTGTTCCCAAGTGGCCCAATGGGGCACGAGGTTCGAGTTAGCGATCAGTACACGTGGTGCGTCGCTGTGAGTTTTAAACACGCCAACCGGTTTGCCCGACTGCACAAGCAAGGTTTCATCATCGTTGAGTGATTCTAATGAAGCTACGATAGCATCAAAATCCTCCCAGCTTCGAGCAGCGCGGCCAATCCCCCCGTACACGACTAACTCGTGCGGGTTCTCCGCCACCTCGGGATGTAGATTGTTCATCAACATCCTCATAGGTGCTTCGGTCAACCAACTTTTAGCCGTTATCTCGCTTCCGGTAGCAGGGTAGACATCCCGCGTATTTTTTCTGGAGCGTGTTGAATCAGTCATCGTAGTAATCCTAGCGACCCTATGCTAATGAAGGCATTGCAATCTGATTGCATGCCTGCGTGATAGAGCCACTGCTTATAAGTTGGCTTGTTTTTTCAATATCTGTGGCGATGTAACGATCTTCTTCTAAGGTAGTTACAACCGTTCGAAGCATGGCTATCACGGCCTGAATGGGTTCGCTTGATAACAATGGTGCTCTAAATTCGATTCCGCGTGCAGAGCACAGTAACTCAATCGCTAGTATGTTGGTTAAGTTCGCATTCATTCTACCTAAACGGATTGCCGCATGCGCAGCCATGGATACATGGTCTTCTTGATTAGCACTAGTCGGGGTTGAGTCAGTCGAGCACGGGTTGGCCAAATGCTTGTTCTCGCTCATAAGTGCCGCACTGGTTATCTCTGCAACCATAAAGCCTGAATTTAAACCTGGGTCGGGTGTTAAAAAGGGCGGTAGATCAAACGATAGAGCGGGATCAACCATTAAGGCGATGCGGCGTTGCGCAATGGCGCCTATCTCAGCTATGGCAATCGCAATTTGATCAGCGGCAAAAGCGACAGGTTCTGCATGAAAGTTACCGCCTGAGTATACGTGCCCTAAGCCAGGCGCACCTGCATCGCTAATCACCAGCGGATTATCGGTGACAGCATTTGCTTCGACTTCTAATGTGGCGGCGGCTTGCCTTAGTAGCGTAATGCACGCACCGGTCACTTGCGGTTGGCAACGAATACAGTAAGGGTCTTGTACTCGGGTATCGTCTTCACGGTGGCTATCTCTGATAGCGGAGCCCTCCATTAAAGCGCGCATAGAGGCTGCCACATCGATTTGGCCTTGATGGCCACGTAGTTCGTGTATCTCTGAACGCAATGGCGCTGTTGAACCCATAATGGCATCCGTTGATAAGGCGCTGGTAATGATGGCATTGTTTGCTAGTTTCCAAGTCGTGCTTAGCGCAATCAAAGCAGCAGCCGTTGAAAACTGCGTCCCGTTAATTAATGCTAAGCCTTCTTTAGCAACCAATACGATGGGCTCTATATCACGTCTATGCAAGGCGGTTTCGGCTGGCTGTTCGACGCCGTCATGGATAACATCGCCTTCGCCCATGAGCACAGCTGCAAAATGAGCCAGCGGAGCAAGATCACCCGATGCGCCCACCGAGCCTTGTGATGGAACAATGGGAACGATGCCAGCGTTAAGGACGTTTTCTATGGCTTCGATTAACTCCCATCTAACACCTGATGCGCCGCGGCCTAGCGACAGTAGCTTCAGTATCATCATGAGGCGTACTATTTTTTGGTCGCTAGCTTCACCAACACCCGCGCAATGGGACAAGATTAAATTACGTTGTAGTTTGGCGGTATCGTCTGGTTCAATCCTTACGCTTGATAGTTTGCCAAAGCCCGTGTTAACGCCATATACTGCAGCCTCTCCATTAGCGACAGCCTTAACCACAGCTGCCGTTTTATCGACCTGATCCTTACAGCTTCGATTAAGTTGGATGACTTTGTCGTTGTTGTCTACAGCATCAAGCAACTGCGCGATAGTTGTTTTGCCGGGAGTAAGCTCAATCGTGTTCATTTCAATTAGGCCTCAGCAATGCGTTCTAGTAGCGGGTTAAAACCAACGCGATAGCATAGCTCAGCAGGGTGCTCGACATCCCATAGTGAAAAATCCGCCAGCATGCCGGGTGCGATCACACCACGGTTGTTCATGCCCAAGGCTTTTGCAGCAACCTGAGTAACACCTAGCATCGCCTCCTCGGGTGTTAATCTAAATAGTGTGCACGCCATATTCATCATCAGTAGTAGTGACGTTACAGGCGAAGAGCCAGGGTTGGAATCAGTAGCAATGGCTATGGGTACGCCATGTTGACGAAACAGATTGATCGGAGGCAGCTGAGTTTCTCTTAGTGTGTAAAAAGCACCGGGTAGCAGAACCGCTACCGTGCCAGCTCCAGCTAATGCCTTTACGCCAGATTCATCAAGGTATTCGAGGTGCTCAGCTGATAAGGCATTGTAAGAGGCAGCTAACTCGGCACCTTTTAGCAAAGTGAGTTGTTCAGCGTGTAGCTTTACGGGAAGCCCAAGCGATTTGGCTTTATCAAATACTCTGCTGATTTGCGATGGTGTAAACGCAATGGATTCGCAAAAGCCATCCACTGCATCTACCAGTGATTCTTGATGCGCTAGTTCTAGGGTCGGAATACACACGTCATTAATATAGTCATCAGCTCTGCCTACATACTCTGCTGGTATTGCATGTGCTCCAAGAAAGCTGGTCTTGACTGTGACAGGGCGCTTAGTTTGAATTAACCTCGCGGCTCTTAACATATTCAATTCAGTTTGTGTGTCGAGACCATAACCTGATTTAATCTCAATAACAGATACACCTTCAGCCAATAGTGCATCCACCCGCGGCAAGGCTGTTTCGACTAACTCTTCAACAGAAGCTGATCGTGTCGCAGTTACGGTTGAAACAATACCGCCACCTGCAGCAGATATCTCTGCATAGCTTGCACCGTGTAAGCGTTGCTCAAATTCGCCTGCGCGATTACCACCGTGCACGATGTGCGTATGGCAATCGATCAATGAAGGCGTTAACAATTTATCTTGTAGGTCGCGCTTAGGGAGGTGTTGGTATTGTTCGGGTAGGTCGTTTGTAGTGCCACACCAATCTATGACATTATTTGAGATCGCAATCGCCCCGTTATTGACGAGCCCATACCCGCTGGTATTTGGCTGACAGGTAGCTAAGGTAGCGTTGCTGAGTAAGAGGGAGGTCATCTGTTGACATTGAGAGCGCAGGTAACCACAATTATGTGTGCAAGTAACTGTCGAGTCAACTAAGCATGTCCAGTACAAAAACGTTATGGGCTGAGCACGCATTAACCTCTGGTGGTTGGGCGTCTGATGTTCGTGTTGAAGTAGACCAAGCAGGGTCGATTGTCAGTGTAAGAGCAGGTCAACCTGCAGTTGGTGAGCAAACCGGTTTGTTGCTTCCGGCGATGGCCAACTTACACAGCCATGCATTCCAACGCGCTATGGCTGGCATGACAGAAACGCGTGGTAGTGATCCAGAGGATTCTTTCTGGAGTTGGCGCAAGCTTATGTACCGTTTCCTAAATCATCTTGGGCCAGAGGAATGCGAGGCCATAGCGGCGTTTGGGCAGGTGGAGATGCTAGAGGCCGGTTACACCTCAGTTGGCGAATTCCATTATTTGCATCATCAACCCAATGGTACTCATTACACCAATCGAGCGGAGATGTCTGAACGCATGATTGCGGCAGCTAATCAATCCGGTATTGGATTAACCTTATTGCCGGTATTGTATGAACAAGGAGGTTGTGATGGTCGTGAGTTAGCCGGTGGGCAGAAACGTTTTGGTAACACGATGGATGAATACGCGCAACTATTTGAGCAAGCGAGTAGCTCGGTCAGTAACACGGCAAATGCCAATATTGGTATTGCACCGCATTCATTACGGGCGGTTAGTCGGTCGTCCCTCACCGTTGCGCATGAATTAGCAGCTGGTAAACCTTTTCATATTCATATTGCTGAGCAGCAAGCGGAAGTTGATGAACTGTTAGCTTCCTATGGCGCGCGACCCGTGGAGTGGTTGTTTGACAATCATAGCGTTGATTCAACTTGGTGTTTAATACACGCTACGCACATGACAGCTGACGAAACAAAGCAGTTAGCCGTATCGGGCGCTGTAGCAGGCTTATGCCCCATTACTGAATCTAATTTAGGTGATGGTATTTTTGATGGCAAACGCTATCTAGATCATTCCGGCAAGTGGGGTATTGGCACCGATTCGAATGTTCGCATATCGCTTAGTGAAGAGCTACGCACTCTCGAATACTCTCAACGATTGCGTGACATGCGTCGAGCTGTTTACGCCACAACAAGTCAATCTAATGGACGATTGCTGTTTGAATCAGCGCTAGTGGGTGGGGCACAGGCACTGCAACGTCACACTGGTTGTATTGCAGTGGGTTATAAGGCCGATTTAGTAGCGTTGGATCTTCATTCAACTAGCTTTTTAGGTGTTAATCAAGATGGTTGGTTGGATGCATGGCTCTTTGCACATGATGATAATCTCGTTGTTGACGTTTGGGCTAATGGTGAGCATGTGGTAGCGAATAGCAGGCATGTGCGCCGGGAACAAATTGAATCCCAATACCGTGCAACGATGAAAAAACTGACCGCGCATCTTTAGTAAAAATCGGTGCCTTAACGTGGTTGTTCATGAGCCTTATGTTGGACGTTATTAAACTGTTAACCAATTCACCCTTTGTGGGCTTGTGGTATTCCCCATACCGCCGATAACTCATTGCGACCACGGATATTAGGTCGGCGTTTAATCCGTCATAGCAATTAATACAGTAGGCAATGCCAGAGAAACCCAACAGTATAGAGCCGGTTGCGCCCTTGTCGCTTGTGGGTGAGCTCGTATCGAGCTCAGCTTATGATGAGGTATTTTTACATTGTACTGATGGTTACTGCATTTTTGATGAAGATCAAAAGCTTCAAGCGTTCTCCTCTGATTTTCCCAATTTATACCCAAGGATAAAAGACCACATTGTTATCGGTATGAGTTATGCCGAGTATATGCGTGTGTTTGCTGAAAATGAAGCGATACAGAATATGGGCGAGGTCGAGAGTATTGATGAATGGGTTGAACACTCGCTTACGCTATTAAACAAAAAAATGACTCGACACACACATCATCTAAGTGATGATAGGTGGATGCTCATTAGTTCGAATAAAACGTCAACTGGGCACTGGTTGTTTGTCGCTAGCGATATAACGGATCTACGTCGAAGTCAGTTAGCGCTAAAAGAAAGTAATGTTCGCTATAGAACGTTTGCTCATATGACCATGGACTGGTTCTGGGAGTTGGATGCTGATTTAAACTACGTTTACCTTTCTTGTCATACCCCCGAATTTGTCGACGAACCGGCTATTGGTAGTGCACGAATTGATTTCACCAATAGTACCGCTGTGCATAACGCGGCGCTGGAGGAGCACAACGCTGCACTATTGGAGCGTAGAGAAGTCGATGTGGTGTTGGAATGGCATACTCATAATGGAACGTCGAGACATGTGCAGATTGTCGCTAGGCCAGAGTTCGATGTAAATGGCAATTTCACTGGCTATCTGGGCTGCGGCATTGAAGTTACAGAAGAAGTCACAATAAAATCAAAGTTAAGCCATCTTGCAGAGCACGATGATCTTACCGGTTTAATGAATCGCAGGGCCTTTGAAAACACACTCAAAAATCAGTTGCAGGCACAAAGTCAGAAAGAATCATTGGCGACTTTGTGTTTCATGGACCTCGATCAGTTTAAATTGGTGAATGATGGCGGTGGTCACGAAGCAGGAGATAGCCTTTTAGCACAAATTGCTACTACTTTTGTTGAAAAGTTAGGTGACAGCGCAGTAGTAGCAAGGCTCGGCGGGGACGAGTTTGGTTTGATACTGCACCGTGATATCAACGATTCGTTAAAAGCGATTAACGACCTCATTGCACAAATCAGTTCAACACCTTTTGTTTGGAATCGACGTAATTATTCAGTGGGTTGCAGTGCCGGTTTGGTTAGTATCGATAAAAGCTGTAGTGATATATCTGAATTAATGTCACATGCGGATACCGCCTGCTATATAGCTAAAAACGCTGGCCGAAATCAAGCCCAGATCTATATGTACGATGAGTACTTTCAAGATCCAGTCAGCTTAGAGCTTAAGCAAGCAAACCTACTCAGAGATGCAATGGATAATGATGGTTTGCTGATTTATCTACAACCGATAAAAGCTATCCAACAAGATAGAAGCCACATGCACTTTGAAGTGCTACTGCGCTACAGAGCACCCGATGGGTCGATTAGATCGGCCGGTGAATTTATATCCGTTGCTGAGAAGTATGACTTAGTGCAACATCTGGATAAATGGGTGTTGCGAGAAACGTTGCTAGTATTAAACGAAATTGAAGATAAAAATTTAGATGTGTCACTGTCAATTAATCTATCGTGCAATAGTTTGAACAACATCGATAGCTACTCCAAGTACAGTTCGATGATAACAAAGTCGGGTGTGGATCCTAAGTTGATTACATTCGAAGTTACTGAAACAGCTGCAATCAAAAGTATTGCAGTTGCTAAGGAGTTCATCAGCCGCATGAAAGAATTTGGATGTGGTTTTGCATTAGACGATTTTGGTAGTGGTTTAAGCTCGTTTGGGTATCTCAAAGAACTACAAGTCGACTATTTAAAAATTGACGGTAGTTTTGTAAAAGACATGATTAATGATCCTACCTGCCGCGCGATCGTATCTGCATTTAACCAACTCAGCCATGAGCTCGGAATGGAGACCGTCGCTGAATTTGTTCAAGACGATGAAACAGAGGAATTGCTTAAGTCATTAGGTGTGGATTTTGTTCAGGGTTGGGGCGTGGGCAAACCTCAAGCCGCCGGTGAATGGCTTGAGTTTTTGAGAGCGCATCGCCGATCCGCCTAAGCTTTTGGCAAGTGGCCTGACTTGACGTAAATTAAAGCGCCGTCGCTTCTTGTAAACGGTTCATGTGTGCTTAAGTGCCCCATACGTATCCAAGTGCCTTTAGTGTACTCACCATGCTCATCTAGCAATGTTCCTTGCAGTACCAATATTTCTTGTCCGCCATCATGTTGGTGAGACTGCATGTGAGTATTGGCTTGCCAACGTTGTAAACAGACGTGCTCACTTTCGTATCGATGCAACTCTAGCTGTTCTATTCCAGTGGTTGGCCCTGGCAACCATTTTTGACTATCGTTTTTTATATCAGTGGCAGTAGTAAAATGCGCTGAATCGTTTGCATCAAACTGATGTAGTTTGACAAATATCGTTGCGCCATCATCACCTATAACTGGAGTATGGGCGGTGCCGATAGGGTTGCGAGCGTAAGTGCCAACGGGGTACTGGCCATGTTCGTCAGCAAACGTGCCTTCTAATACTAAGTACTCTTCGCCGCCACTGTGCTCGTGTGGTGAGAACTGACTATTGGGCGCGTACCTAACAATTGATGTAGCGCGTGCAACTTCACCACCGATACGATCCAGCATCATTCGTTCAACACCGGGCATCGGTGAATCAACCCATTGGTAATCTTCGGGCCTGATGACAACTCGTTGGTTAAAATCTGCGTTATATCGTATGTCTTGCATAGAAGTATTAAGCACTGCGTCGTTGTTGCTGTTCCATTAGTAGTTGATCAAAATTACTTTGGCTAATAGATGCCTTTACCGATTCTAACAGTAATGCTTGTTGTGTTTTTGGTGCAAGGCCACCAACGGGTGGGTCCTGATCAAGATTAGTAGGGAAAGAGTAGCCTTCGGCAGTGGAGGACACAATCGAGTGTAACTGAGCCTCCGACAGCGTACCCGATTGCCATGCATCACTCAGCGGCTTAAAAATAGCTTTGCACATACCAATCCGATCAATGCTCTCCATTGCTCGGCCAAACGCTGAGGAAATCTGTAATAGATTAACCATACGATGGACATCTTCGCTGTGGTTGCTTCCCGCTGCATGAAACAACGCGGGGTTAAAGAAGATAGCGTCACCTTTGTTCAGTGGCAACTGTACATAGTGATCCTCGAAGTAGGCTCGAAAATCTTCACGACGCCAAGCTGCATAGCCGGGGCGGTACAGCTGTGAAAATGGCAGTAGTTT
>CALJAA010000165.1 GCA_938028465.1 uncultured Granulosicoccaceae bacterium
AGCCAGCACGATTGATCAATTAACAGAGGTGAGACTGAAAGGACCACTTCTAAACCGCCACACCTGTTTTTTCGAGGATTACGCAATTCAGCACTTGAACCGGCTTGATGTGCTGTGCCATATTAGAAAAACAGCTCGACAATCAACAATGGAGAAAGCATGAAACGCGGACTAGTTAAGTACTTAGCGGCCCCACTCGTAGCCTTTGGACTAACGGCATCAACTGCGATGGCGGCAGATATCACGATGAACCTGGGCTTTGGTGCACCAGAGGATTCGCTCTATGGGCGTTTCGCCAAGATATTCAAAGAAAAGGCAGAAGACTACACCGGTGGTTCGGTTGAAGTAAAGATGCGTTGCTGCAACCAAATATCGAGCGAAGACGAAGGCTTTAAAGCGATGCAACTCGGCACTGTAGATGGGTTTTTCATCACTGCCAATAACGTGTCACCGCACTGGTCACTAATGGACGTTACCGTTCTGCCTTATGTATTCCAAAACAAAGAACATTTGGAAAGAGTGGTTGATGGCCCAGTTGGCGACTTCATGAAGGAACGCCTACAAGCTGATACTAGCGTGCATCTATTGTCATTTGGCCCAGCGCTTTATCGTGACTTTTACAACTCGGTTCGTCCGGTTAACACCATGGCCGATATGGCAGGTTTAAAAGTACGTGTACCCAAAAACGAAGTCATGCTAGCAACATTTAAAGCATTCGGTGCAAACCCAGTACCACTGGCTTGGTCTGAAACACCCACAGCACTCCAAACCGGTACCGTAGATGGTGGCGACAACGGCACGTCGTTTATCAAAGATATGAAGTTTTTTGAATTCGAACCTCACCTAGTTATCCTTGAGCATTTCGTTGCGATGGCACCGCTGTTCGCATCAGATTCTTTCATGAAACGCCTAAGTGATGAGCAACGCGAACAGATTCAACGTGCGGCTACCGATGCTGGCGCTGAGTTCCGTGAGCAAGTTTCTGCTGAAACTGAGGAAGTGCGTAACTGGTTAGTGACCGAAGGTGGAATGAAACGAACCGATCCAGATAAAACTGATTTTGTTGCCGCCGCTAAAACCGTTCAGCTAGAATTTGCTGAGAAGCGTGGGCCAGAGTTTGTTGAACTGGTAAAGAAGATTCAGGACGCAGCACAGTAGTCAACGTTTTCCGGGAGAGGCTACTCTCCCGGACTATCTAGCTTAACCTCCTGAGGGCAACACAATGTCAGCATTAAAATGGCTTGAGCGCCATTTTGAAGAGATCATTTGCTGTACCTGTCTTGTCATCATCGCAGTCAGTGTTTTTTCTCAAGTTATCGCACGCTATGTGTTTGAAGTCGCGTTGCACTGGACAGAAGAAGTCGCCGCTATCAGCATGGTTTGGGCGGTATACATGGGTGCTGCCTTATGTGTACGTGAGCGCTACCATATACGCATTCTGATCGCGGTACAGTCGCTCCCCTCACGCTTAGGTCGTTACACCATCTTTATCGCTGATCTTTGTTGGGCTTTTTTCAGCCTATTCATGATTCGTGTCAGCTGGGACTACCTAGCCGTTATGTGGAAGTTTCCATCCACTAGCCCAAGCCTTGGTATCAATCAGTTTTATCCTCAATCGATATTAATTATCGGCTACACGCTTATGTTATTGCGGCTTGCCCAGTCGTACTACATCTGGTACCGAGAAGGCGCAGAAGGCTTGCCCGGTATGCTCGAAGAAGAGCTAGAACCGCCAAAAGATAGCGAGCGTCAAGCATGAGCCCACTAGCGATTTTAGCCATCACGTTTGTGGTGCTGACGCTGATAGGCGTGCCGTTGTTTGTGTCAGTTGGGCTCACTACAGCGTTAGCCTTATTCTTAATCGATATACCCTACACGCTGATGGCACAAACTGGTTACGGCAGCCTAACGCCATTCCCCTTATTGACTATTCCGTTGTTTGTACTGGCCGGCCGGCTTATGGAAGTTGGCGGTATGGCAACACGGATGATATCCATCGCCACCAACCTAGTAGGGGCTTACCGTGGCTCAATGGGATTGGTAACCGTGTTTGCTTGTATGTTGTTTGCCGCACTCTCAGGCTCGGGGCCTGCCACGACCGCCGCAATTGGCTCGGTAACCGTGCCCGCAATGAAACGCGATGGGTACGACACGCCCTTTGCCGCAGCTATTACTGCAAGCGCTGGCGCACTAGGTAGTTTGATACCGCCTTCTAACTTGATGATTATCTATGGGCTGGTATCAGAAACCTCTATTCCAAGGTTGTTTTTAGCCGGTTTGTTACCCGGCATATTAGTCACCATGTTGCTAATGGTTACTACTTACATCATTGCTCGTAAGCGCAACTACGGAGGCGGCGGCGATCCGTTTTCATGGAAACCATTTTTAAAAGCCGCTTGGGATGGTAAGTGGTCGATTGGCGCACCGATACTAATTCTAGGGGGTATTTACGGTGGTGTGTTCACGCCTACTGAGGCTGCCGGTGTGGCCGTGTTCTACTCATTGTTTGTTGGTGCGTTTATCTATCGTGAACTCACTTGGCAGAAGCTTTTTGAAGCTTTAAGGTTTACAGCGTTACTAACCGGTATCTTAATACTGCTTACGCCTACTCTCGCGTTTGGTCAGTTAACGGCGTTTTATGATGTACCCGCTGCTGTGCAGGTGGGTATAACCTCGCTAACCGATAACCCTATCCTAGTATTGTTGTTAATTGGCGTGTTCTATATTTTTATTGGTACGTTTATGGAGTCGCTAGCGCAAATCGTGCTGTTCACCTCTGTATTCTTACCGTTGGTGGTATCGCTGGGTATTGACCCAGTGTTCTTTGGTATTTTTACGGTGATCACTTGTGAGATCGGTTTCTTAACGCCTCCGTTAGGCGCAAACCTCACCGTCGCTGCTCGTATCTCAGGCATATCAATGGAACGCATCTCAGTTGCGGTAGTGCCATTTATACTCGCCTATATAGTTGGAATGTTAGTGCTGATCATCTTCCCTGACATTGTTCTGTTTCTTCCAAACTGGTTATACGGCGAAGCCAAATAGGAGCTACAAGTATGTTCGATATCATTCTTAAAGGCGGTGAAATATTCGATGGTACCGGCACAGCAGGTTTCGTTGGCGACGTTGGCATCGTTGATGGAAAAATCAGTGAAATAAGCCGTGAGCAATTGCACGACGGCGCGGAGATTATCGATGTCACAGGGTTAACCGTCTCTCCTGGCTTTGTTGATATGCATACGCATTCTGATTTCACTCTTATTGCTGATTCGCGCGCTGAAAGCCAGGTTCATCAAGGTGTCACAACCGAAGTGATTGGCCAATGCGGCATTAGCTGTGCGCCTGTTTGCTCTCATTCAAGCATTCCATTGGTGTCTCCTTGGTATACCAGCAAAGCCAAACATGCCAACTGGCTAGGCTTTGGCGAATACTTAGATGCGCTTGATGCAAGTGAGTTAGGTGTAAACGTCATGGCATTTGTGGGTCACGGCACGATACACCGTGCGGTTTTGGGTGATGAGCTTAGAGCGGGTGAACCAGATGAGGTAAAGCAGATGGCTAAGCTTGTTGACCAAGCGATGGACGAAGGCGCTGGTGGATTTTCATCAGGCCTTGAGTATTTCCCTGGCATATTAGCAGCGCCGGAGCATCTGGTGCCGATGTGCGAAGTGGCCAGTAAATACGGTCGCTTGTATGCAACTCACGTGCGTAACCGCGATACCCAATACGACTTGGGCTTTGCCGAAGCCATTGCCACCGCAAGGCAAGCCGGCACTCGCCTACAAATTTCACATATCCAACCTAAGTACGGTGCGCCCGATTACGCCATGAACCACACGCTTGAAATGATCGACATCGCTCGTAGGCACGATGCTGATATCGCCTTCGACATCATCCCTCACGATTGGGCGCATACACTAATGGCAGCTATCCTTCCTAAGTGGGCTCAAGCTGGAGGCGTAGATGAAGTACTGAAACGATTAAAAAACCCTGAAGATAGAGAAAGAATAAAAGCCAACGAACAACCCATGTGGTTATTGGTAAAAGCAAGAAAATGGAAAGATATCGTGCTACTAAATGCAACTGAAAATCACGATCTAGTGGGTGCAGACTTTGAAGAGATTGGGCGAATGCGAGGTGTTGACCCCTACGATGCAGTACTCGATATCTTGATAGAAGAAGGCGATAACTTAATGGGGACGATGTGGTCGTCAAAATCGTTCCGAGATGATGATTTGGATCTGTGTTTACAACAAAGCGAGTGCGCGGTTATTTCCGACACGGTAGCCGTTGCAACCGACGGTGTATTAAAGGATCATCTAGGCTCACTTAGCGGTTATGGATGGGCTGCTAGATTCCTCCAATACTATGTGCGCGATCGTGAAGTGTTAAGCCTTGCAGAGGGCTTACAGAAAATCACATCCATACCTGCTGAACGTTTGGGCCTGTTAAACAGAGGCAAACTCAAAGCCGGCTATCACGCTGATGTCTGCGTTTTCGATAAAGCCACCATAACCAGCAACGTCACCGCCAAAAACCCGCGACGTTATGCGTCAGGTGTTGCTCACGTGTTAGTGAACGGAAAAATCTCGCTACGTGATGGTAAGCGTACTGATGTTAGTGCTGGGCAGGTTGTCAGAGAGTTTGCGGCATAAGGAA
Organism: uncultured Granulosicoccaceae bacterium; assembly: GCA_938028465.1. Taxonomy (GTDB): domain Bacteria; phylum Pseudomonadota; class Gammaproteobacteria; order Granulosicoccales; family Granulosicoccaceae; genus Granulosicoccus. The sequence continues at coordinate 4,660 of CALJAA010000165.1, forward strand.
CTTGCGATGAGTCTTGAAGGGAAAGTCGCGTTTGTTACTGGTGCTGGCGGCGGCATGGGTTTTAAAATATCGCAAGACCTCATCGCCGAAGGTGCAAACGTACTAATGTTTGATATAAAACCCAAACCGGAAGGTGCGGCGGCATTCGGCGATCAGTGTCGTTACGTTCAAGGCGACCTTACTGATGACAACGCAGTAGAGACAGCGGCTGCACTTGCCGCAGCCGAATTTGGTGGTATTGACTACCTTGCGAATGTGGCAGGTGCTTTATGGTTTGGTAAAGATGAATCGGCTTTAGATATTGATCTCGATATATGGGAACAAGTCATGGCCATTAATTTAAAGAGCATGGTACATACATCACGGCACGTGGTGCCTCATATGCGTAAGCAAGGCGCTGGCGCAATGGTCCACTTCTCCTCTACTCAATGCTTACGTGGCGATTCAGCGCCGCAAGATGCTTATCAAGCTGCTAAAGCTGGTGTGATCGCGTTTTCAAAATCATTAGCCATTCAGTTGGCCAGTGACAACATCCGATCTAACGTTATTGTGCCCGGCCCGTGCGCCTCCCCAATGCAAGAGCGTTGGACAGACAACCCTGCATCAAAAGCAGCAACGGCTGATGCTATTCCGCTTGGCAGAGTGGGAGAAGTTGACGATATGGCTAACGCATGTTTGTTTTTGTTATCTGACAAAGCCTCGTTTATTACGGGTACTGAATTGTTCGTTGACGGTGGATTGTTAGCACGGCCTTAGGTTCGAGGTAGGCCTATCTTGTATCTACAATGCCTAGATCCTTCTATAAATAATCCCTACAACACCTCTCTTCCATCATTCTCGCGAAAGCGGCGATCCAAAATCCGTGTTCGAATCCACTAACAACATTTTATATTACTGTTAGATATAACCTCTAGTAAACAAACCAAACAACAAGGGAGCGTTAGGATAGTAGCAAGCATTTAACCCGGTAAGGCACAACAAGGAATGAGCCTCAACAAATCGCGATTGCGGTATGTCGCATTGTTATTAATGATCCCGGCTGCTGTGCTCGGGGCTACTACTCTTTTTACACCTAATTTTAATTCGATCGTTGCACACGGCCCCATTCAATTAGGGCATAGCGAACTCGCTTGCGCTGATTGCCATTGGGATAGCACGGGTACGGTCCGCCAGCAAGTTCAAGCTAATGTCGCTTTTGCACTTGGTAACAGAGCTACCGCAGTTGATTTCGGTTATCAAGTGGTGACTTCTGCACAGTGCCTGCACTGCCACGAACGCCCAAATGAGCGACACCCTATCTACCGCTTTAACGAACCACGTTTTGCAGAGGTACGACAAGATATAAACGCTAATTCATGCCTCGGTTGCCACACAGAGCATCAAGATGCACGGGTATCTGTTACCAATACGGTATGCAGCCACTGCCATCAAGACCTTAAGCTGAGTAACGACCCTTTGGATATCGCTCATGAGCAATTAGTGGAGGATAAGCATTGGGATACGTGCTTAGGGTGCCATGATTTTCATGGAAACCATGCACACAAAGCACAATCTCATGTTAGCGAGGCATTTAACGTTGGTGTGATTAGGTCGTATTTTAAAAATGGAGATAACCCCTATGGATCTGAAAAACACTACAAAGCTAAAACCAATGATTAACCCCCTGTTGTTAATCACCAGCGTGTTTAGTTGTTTAGCGGTATACCTATTTGTAACAGCGCCACCGCAACTTCCTGAAGCATCAACTACATCTGTTGATGCAAGGCCGATAGACGTTGCCAATATGTTTAATGCAATGAATGCGATTAGTGATGTTACGCGACGAATCTACACCAGCCGCATAGTGGGAGCTGGCAAGGAGGCTGGTTTGGCATTCGGTGAAGACTGGGCCGAACCCACTATTGATAAAGGCCCGTTACCGGCACTATTTGCCCGAATGATCGCAGCAAGAATGGAAACAAAACCCGCACCTCTTGGCTTATACCTTGGATCAGACGAACCCATCAATAAGTCCAATTTATTTACTGGCGCGCAAGCTGATGGATTTACGCAGCTTAAACTCAATCAGTCCCAATTATTTTTAACGTCAGCAGAAGCAGGCTTTGTGGCCATGTACCCTGATATAGCCTCCGCTAAACCTTGCGTTACCTGTCACAACGAGCATCCCGATAGTCCAAAAACCGACTGGAAGATGAACGACGTTATGGGTGCTACTACCTGGACATACCCCAATAAGCTATTAGGATCAGCTGAATATCTTGATATCACAGATGCATTCTATGCGGCTATTCAAGAGGCATATCAAATTTACCTGATAAAAACAGCGGAGTTTAATACACCAATTACCATTACTGACGAGTGGCCAGAAAAAGGGAAACTAACCCTACCAAACTCTGCAACATTTATGGCAGCGATTAAGGCTGAATCAGCAGCAACGGTATTGAAGCATCTTGTTTTAAACCCTTCCGCCTCATTTGACAACAGCACCTCACTACGTCCATGACCGAATTACTGGCCATCGCGAAGCGTCGTCCGTATATTATTTATGGATTTATTAGCCTTGTGTTTATCTTGTTGATGCTGAGTACTGGTGTTGTCATAAATTCAGTACCAAGCCAGCAACTATTTTTATGGCAAGTAGTAACTGGCACCCTACTGCTATTAACTTTGATGTATCAATGGGTATTACTGTTTCTACGACTTTTTAATAAACAATCGCCGGCACACTATAAAGCCCATCGATGGCTCGGAGTAGCCTGTGCCACCTTATTTGCACTTCACGCAGTGAGCTTTGGTTACGGCTGGACCAACACGTTAGCCGTAGTGTTTATTTTGAGCGCGTTGACAGGTTTATTAAATAGAGAAATCGTGGGGTATCGTAAACCGGTTTTATACAAACTATGGTACTGGTCTCACGTTACGCTATCAGTGAACCTTGCGCCTTTAACAGCGGTGCATATTTGGGTAGCTTTGGTTTATGAAGGGTTTTAAATGTCTCTTGAATTCCTCGCTATTTAGAACGCGCGTGAATCTATCTACCCTGGGCTTTTAAACGCTCGTCTAATCGCGGAAACACTCGGCGTACGTTGTGTTCAAAAATATCTTGTTTAGTGGCATCACTTAACGATAGCGCATCGATATAGCGTTTTGTATCATCAAAATATTGACCTGTTTCTGGGTCGATGCCTCTAACAGCGCCAACCATTTCAGAGCCAAACAAAATATTCTTGTGATCAATTACTCTCACCAGTAGATCAATACCCGGTTGGTGGTAGACGCAGGTATCAAAGTACACGTTTTGCATAACATGAGTTTTTAACAGTGGCTTTTTAAGCATGTCAGCTAATCCGCGGTAACGACCCCAGTGGTAAGGCACTGCTCCACCGCCGTGTGGAATAATAAAACGTAGGGTGGGAAAATCAGCAAATAAATCGCCCTGGATAAACTGCATAAACGCCGTAGTATCAGCATTAATATAATGAGCACCCGTTGCATGGAAGTTTTGATTACATGAGCTAGACACATGCACCATAGCAGGCACATCGAGCTCAACCATAGCTTCAAAAAAGGGATACCAGAACTTATCGGTAAGCGGCTTAGCTGTCCAATGTCCGCCAGATGGATCAGGGTTTAGATTACAACCAACAAACCCTAATTCGTTTACACAACGCTTTAGCTCTGCTATCGAACCATCGAGTGATGCGCCAGGTGATTGTGGTAACTGGCATACCGGCGCAAAGTTTTGTGGGTATAGCTCGCACACGCGATAAATTAGATCATTACAGGCTTGTGTCCACCTCATGCTTACGTCGCTATCCCCAATGTGATGCCCCATTGCTGATGCACGAGGAGAAAACAGAGTTAAATCTGCGCCGCGCTCTCGTTGTAATCGTAGTTGGTTTGTTTCAACCGTCTCGCGTATTTCATCGTCAGTGATAGCACCGTATGGAGGTACTGACAAGGCAGCATCCTTTATAGCCGCTGTTTGCGCATCGCGCCAAGCTTGGTGAGCAGGAGGTGCTGTGGTGTAGTGGCCGTGACAATCAATAATCATAAGTTTATCTTCTTAGCTGTCAGCAATGCTTAGTAAGGTAGCCCAACGTAGTTAATCGCAAGGCTTGCTTGAGCGGCTTCGTTTTGTTGTAAAAAGGCGATTTCTGCTTGCTGTATTTTGATATCAAAATCGGATTGGTCTGGAAATCGGTGTAATACGGATGTCATCCACCAACTAAAACGCTCTACTTTCCACACACGTGCTAATGCGGTTTGCGAGTAGTGCTGTAGCCCGGTTGAATCCCTATGGCTATAGTGTTGCTTGAGTGCCCTATACAGATACCGCACATCAGATGCTGCTGTATTAAGCCCTTTGGCACCAGTAGGCGGCACGATGTGCGCGGCATCGCCGCATAAAAATAACTTACCCCACTGCATGGGTTCGCAGACAAAGGAGCGTAGGGGCGCAATGGATTTTTCTATTGATGGCCCAGTTTCGATTGTGTCGGCAAATTGTTCCGGTATGCGGTGTTTTAGCTCATCCCAAAAAGCTGCGTCACTCCAATTGTCCACGCCATCCTTAATGTCACATTGAACATAGTATCGGCTTAGGTTCTCGTTGCGCATGGAGCACAGAGCGAACCCTCTATCTGAGTTACTGTAGATAAGCTCGTTGTGTACAGGTGGGGTTTCAGACAAAATACCTAGCCATCCGAATGGGTATTCCTTTATATATTCTTTTCGTTTGTTGTTCGGGATATGTTGACGACACACGCCATGAAAGCCATCACAGCCAGCGATGTAGTCGCAATCTATGTGTATTGATTTTCCGTCAACGGTGCAATCAATACTAGGTGATTCTGTTTTAAGATCATTGAGTACAACATCCTCAACGTTGAATAGCGTTGTAGCGCCTACTCGCTCTCTTGCATCGTATAGATCCCGCGTTAGCTCTGTTTGGCCATAAACGGTCATCGCTTGGTTTACGTATTGATCAAATGACAAATCAAAATGATCATTATTACTGGAAAACACCACACCGTTGTGGGTGAAGGATTCAGCATGCAAACGATCAGCAGCACCAGCCTCCTCAAGTAACTCAACCAGGCCGCGCTCTAAAACACCCGCGCGAATACGAGTCAGTACGTATTCACGTGTTTTTCTTTCTAACACGATAGCGTCGATACCCGCTTTATGCAGTAGTTGCCCTAATAACAGCCCTGAAGGCCCGCCTCCAACTATCGCAACTTGTACTCGCATTATGATTGATCTGCCGTAACCAATGCCAGCTGAGGAACGGTTCGATTGTTTTCAGAGCGTTCTATAAAGGCAGCTTCGATATTAGCTCTGCCTAGTTGTGCATGCTCGCGTGCCAAGGCATCTGCCCTTGCACCCTCGCCACGCTCGATTGCTTGAACTAATGCGTGATGGTGTTGCTGCCCAACGAGTAACGAAGTTTTGAATCGTACTATATCTTCGCTGCTTGATGAGAACGCACTGGGTGCTGCAAAGGGTAATTGGCTAGCTCGCTCTATTTCATGCTTGATTAGTTCGTTTCCAGCAAGCTCGGCAAGCTGATCGTGAAACTGATCATTTAGCTGAGCGTAACCATCGATTGAATCTTGCTGAATAACGTCATCGATAGCGTGTAAGGTTTTTTTTATTTCCGTAAGCTCACTTGCTGATACGCCTCGTTCAGCAGCCATCCGCGCAGCGGTGCCTTCTATTACTCCACGAATCTCGATAGCAACATAAGCATCTTCAATTGAAAAACCGCGTACGGTATAGCCAGCCCCCGAACGTTCTATCAAACCTTCTTGCTCTAGTTTCATAAAGGCAGCTCTTAGTGGCGTACGTGATACACCCAGCAGCTCAGAAAGTGCCACCTCTCTTAGTTTGCTGCCCGCTGGCCAATGCCCTGCGATAATGCGGCTACGTAATTCCCGGAGGCTGCGCTCTGTTTGAGAATGGCTGGGTAAGTTGTCGCTTGATTTCTTCATGTATACATTATTGTGCTTGTTTCGCGCTAGATAAGCAAATTATTCGCTCTTCTACATATTTCTGTATACAATACCACCTACCTTCACTATTTGCGTTAATCGCGACTTTGTTATGGATAAAGACTACGACGACATCCCCGGAACATACGTATTCGATACAAAGCGCTGTAAAGAAGGCTTTCATCTAAACAAGTTTTGTAAATCACTTGATCAGGCGGAAAACCGAGAACAATTTCGGGCTAATCCAGATACCTATCTTGATCAGTATCCAATGACGGCTGAACAGCGCAAAATGATTAACGATCGAGATTGGTTAGGCATGCTGCAAGTCGGTGGCAATATTTATTACACCTTTAAACTCGCCATTTTTGACGGCTTAACCATGCAACACGTTGGCGGCATGATGAGTGATATGACGGTTGATGAATTCAAGGCCATGATGTTGGGTGGTGGTAGAAAGCTTGAAGGCAATCAAAGTAAAAAACAAAATCAGGGAGGGAGCTAACTGATGGCTAGAATCGTCGCAGGCGTAGGTTGCTCACACATCCCGTCCATTGGTGCAGCTGCTGATAAGGGCATGGAGCAGGATCCCTACTACAAACCTTTATTTGATGGTTACGGGCCGGCCCGAGATTGGATTAAAAAAGTCGCGCCTGATGTCGTTATTCTGGTTTATAACGATCACGCATCAGCATTTTCAGTTGATTTAATTAATACATTTGTATTAGGGGTTGGCGATACGTTCAAACCACATGACGAAGGTTATGGCCCACGCCAAGTGCCAGATGTTATTGGGCATGGAGAGCTAGCTGATCATATTCTCGAAAGCTTGATCATGGATGAGTTTGATATGGCGCTGGCCAATGAAATGACGGTTGACCATGGTTTAACCGTACCAATGACCGTTATGTTTGATAAGCCTGATGCTTGGCCCTGTAAAGTCATCCCGCTCTGCGTAAATGTGATTAAGTATCCGCAACCCACTGGCAACCGCTGCTACAACTTGGGCAAAGCCCTACGTAAAGCAGTTGAATCATACCCTGAGGATCTAAAAGTAGCTGTTTTTGGTACTGGCGGTATGGGTCATCAATTACAAGGTGAACGTGCCGGTTTAATCAATCAAGAGTTTGATCAACACTTTCTCAACAATCTAAAAGATAACCCAGAAGAGCTCACCAAGCTATCGCACGTGGAATACATGCGTGATGCTGGTTCTGAGGGTATTGAACTCATCATGTGGCTAATGATGCGCGGCGCGATGCAATCGCCATCAGAGGCCTATCGTTTTTATCACGTGCCTATGTCGAATACGGCAGCAGGGCTCGTTTGCTATGAGGAAACCGCATAATGATACGCATTGCAGTAGCAGGCGCCGCCGGCGCGTTCGGTATGAAGCATCTCGATGCGTTAGCTAAGATCGATGGCGTTGAAGTAACTTCCGTTGTCGGACGCACCGCAGAGTCAATCAACCAATTTGCAAAGGAACGGAACATCGCCCACGCGACGACTGACCTTGGTGAAGCCTTGGCGCGCGATGATGTAGACGCAGTAATCCTATCAACGCCTACGCAAATGCACGCCGACCAAAGCATTCAGTGCCTTGAAGCGGGTAAGCATGTGTTATGTGAAATCCCAATGTCAGACAGCATTGAAGACGCACAGCGAGTGGTAGATGTACACGCCAAAACCAACCTTGTTGGTATGGCTGGACAAGTCAGGCGCTTTAACCCGTCTCATCAATACATGCATCAACGCATTCAAAAGGGTGAGCTTGCCATTCAGCAATTGGATGTACAAACGTACTTCTTTAGACGAACCAACATGAACGCGATGGGTAATCCGCGTAGTTGGACGGATCACCTGCTTTGGCACCATGCCTGCCACACGGTTGATTTATTTATGTATCAAACCGGTGAGATACCCTCTGAAGTCTATGCCTTGCAAGGGCCACTCCACCCAGAACTAGGCATTGCCATGGATATGAGCATTGGCTTAAAAACACCTACGGGCAAACTGTGCACCTTAAGCTTATCGTTTAATAACGATGGCCCACTGGGTACCTTTTTTAGATACATCTGCGACAACGGCACGTATATCGCGCGCTACGATGACCTGGTAGATGGTCGTGAAGAGCCGATTGATTTAAGCAAGGTTGCCGTATCCAACAATGGCATCGAGTTAATTGATCGAGAATTTGTTGAAGCTATTCAAGAGGGTCGTGAGCCCAATGGGTCGTTCGCGCAAACTCTACCGGCAATGGCCGTGCTTGATCGCCTTCAGCAAGCGCTTTCGTAACTTACTAACTAACGGACTCAGCCATGACATCCCTACCCTGCGAAACTGGTTTAGTGGTTCAGAATATCGAGCGCGCTGATCAAGCTGTTATCGATGGCTTAGCCACCTGTGGTGTTGCAACAGTACATGAAGCACAAGGCCGCAAGGGCATGCTGGCCTCATATATGCGTCCAATCTATTCAGGTGCGTCAATAGCCGCATCATCGATAACCGTTTTAGCGCCTCCGATGGATAACTGGATGTTGCACGTAGCCATTGAGCAGATCAAAGAAAACGATTTACTGATACTTGGTACTATTTCACCTTCAGATGCGGGTTACTTTGGTGATCTACTGGCTACCTCGGCTAAGGCGCGTGGTTGCCGTGGTCTAGTCATTGATGCAGGCGTTCGTGATGTAAAAGAATTAACAGAAATGGGTTTCCCAGTTTGGAGCAAAGCCATTGGCGTGCAAGGTTGTATCAAAGAAACCCTGGGTTCAGTTAATGTCGATATCGTTTGCGCCGGTCAGATTATCCGCGCAGGTGACGTAGTTGTGGCTGACGATGACGGAGTATGCGTTGTACGCCGCGAAGAAGCCAAAGACGTACTTGAAAAAGCCGAAGCACGTATCGCTAATGAAGACGCCAAACGTAAAGAATTTGAAGCCGGTACCTTGGGTTTAGATCTCTACAAAATGCGCGAACGCTTAGCCGAGAAAGGTTTGAAGTATGTTTAGCAATGAGTAACAGCTCGAATGCTGCCCATGGCATTGCTTGTATGTGGATGCGTGGCGGCACATCCAAAGGCGGCTATTTTTTAGCAAGCGATCTACCATCAAACGTTGAAGCACGTAACGCCTTACTGGCTAGTATTATGGGCTCACCTGATCCGCGCCAAATTGATGGGATGGGTGGTGCCGACCCACTTACGTCCAAAGTCGCCATCGTTAACGCCTCTACTCGCCCTGGCGTTGATGTTGACTACCTATTCTTACAAGTATCAGTAGATCAAGCCATGGTGAGTGATGCACAAAACTGCGGTAACTTACTGGCAGGCGTTGGCCCATTCGCTATTGAACGGGGTTTGGTTAAGCCTAGCAGTGACACTACCCAAGTCACCATCTTTATGGAAAACACCGAGCAAACGGCTATCGCTACGGTACAAACGCCTAATCTACAAGTCACCTATCAAGGTGATGCGCACATTGATGGTGTACCGGGTAACGCCGCGCCTATCTCGCTTGAATTTTCTGATACCGCAGGCTCCACTTGTGGTGCGCTACTGCCTACAGGCAATGAAGTGGATGTGATAGACGGCATAGAAGTCACGATGATCGACAACGGTATGCCCTGCGTTATATTGCGCGCAAGCGATATGGGTATCGACGGTACTGAATCACGCGAGGCACTGGATAACCACGTACAACTTAAAGATCAACTAGAGAAGATCCGGCTCCAATGTGGCCAACTGATGAACCTTGGCGATGTCACTGATAAAACTGTGCCTAAGATGACCATGATAAGCGCAGCCGAATACGGTGGAGTTATCTCGACTCGTACATTTATTCCGCATCGCTGTCACGCATCGATCGGTGTATTGGGTGCGGTCAGTGTGGCTACGGCTTGTTTATCTAAGGGCTCCGCTGCAAGAGAGCTTGCAAACATCCCTGATGGGGATCAAAAATCATTAGCAGTAGAACACCCAATCGGGCAAACGACGATTATCGCTACGATGGATAACAGCAATGTTAAGAGCACGGCAATATTGCGCACAGCCAACAAGTTAATGGATGGCGTAGTTTTCGGAACACCATAGATTATGAGTTTTGATAAAACCCCAGGCTGGTTGGATTGGTACAGCAACCCCAGTAAACCCACTTTTAAACTACCAGCAGGTAGTGTCGATGCGCATTGTCATGTGTTTGGGCCGGGCGATACATTCCCGTTTGCACCTCAGCGTAAGTACACGCCATGCGATGCATCAATGGATCAGCTATTTGCGCTACGTGATCACTTAGGCTTTGATCGCAATGTAATAGTCCAAGCGACATGCCACGGGGCAGACAACAGCGCGCTCGCCGATGCATGCCGCAGTGCTGGTGATAAAGCGCGCGGCGTCGCGACGGTTAAGGCTGACGTAAGCCACGATGAATTAAAGCTACTACACGATGCGGGTATACGCGGTGTGCGATTCAATTTTGTAAAACGCTTGGTTGATATTACGCCCGAAGATGAGCTGCTCGCCATATGCGAAAAAATCGCCCCGTTTGGCTGGCATGTTGTTATCTATTTTGAAGCACCCGATCTACCCGAACTATGGGATTTCTTTAGCTCGATCCCTACGCAGTTAGTGGTGGATCATATGGGGCGGCCTGATGTGACCAAGCCTATTGATAGCGCCGAGTTCGAATTGTTTTTGCGTTTTATGCACGAACATCCAAATGTATGGAGCAAAGTGAGTTGCCCGGAGCGTTTAACAACTAATGGGTTGCCGGCTTTAAATGGGGAGCAAGCTGCTTATCAAGATGTTGTGCCGTTTGCACGAAAAGTTGTGGAAACATTTCCAGATAGAGTGCTCTGGGGTACTGATTGGCCGCATCCTAATTTAAAGGATCACATGCCTGATGATGGATTGTTAGTGGATTTTATTCCTCACATAGCCACAACTGCTGATTTGCAAAAGCGGTTATTGGTTGATAACCCGATGCGACTATATTGGCCAGAAGAAACCTAAGTGATACCAGTGCGTAGTACAGGCAAAGGCCCGCTAAAAGCAACGTTACGCAACAATTTATGTGACTCATCAGTACTGGTTTCTGCAATACGAGCCCAGAGTGCACGAAAGAACACTTCACAAGTGAGTTGTGTAAAGTCGTGAGCCAGCTCAGAAGGCTGCTTTGAGTCCAACACTTGTTGTCGAGCCGTGTTCCAGGCTTCTAGCGCGTTATGCACTTCTTGATCAACTGTTATCCCTTTTACCAGAACGGCAAATGCATCAGCTCCAGCGCCTCCCTTTACCTGTAGCCCGCGTGTTGCCGTTGCAAGTTCGTGAATGGCGTTTGCGCCTTCGTAGATAGAGGTAATACGGACATCACGCCATGTTTGAGATATTCGATATTCGTTTAAATATCCATACCCTCCAAGTATTTGAATACCTAAGTCTGCAGCTCTAATGCCAGCCTCAGTGCAAAACACTTTGCAAAGGGGTGTTAAAAAATCCACCAACACCTGATTGTTTCCATTCGAAAGTTGAACGAGCGTGGTATGCGCCATTGCCCGCGCACCCATCGTTAAGCATTGTTGCTCGTTTAGCATACGACGTACATCAGCATGTTGGGCTAAGGTTGCATCACTGCCATCAGAGTTTCGCCCCTGCACGCGTTCTGCCGCATAGCCACTCGCAATTGAATGGGCACGCGCAGCATGGGCCACACCTTGTAACGCCACATCAATCCTAGCGTGATTCATTAGGGTAAACATCGCCGTTAACCCAGCGCCTTCTTCGCCAATTAACTCAGCTGGCGTGTTGTTAAACACCATGTGGCATGTAGGTGATGCATGAAGGCCGAGCTTCTGTTCAATACGAGCGACCTGGATAGCTGAATCAGCTTCTAGTTTGCTGCAAAGAAAAAGCGATAAGCCTTTAACACCTTTATCTGGTTCGCCAGACCGAGCAAGCACTAGATGCAGTATGTTGTTAGATAGATTTTGATCTCCACCCGATATGAATATTTTTTCACCGCTTATACGCCAACCATCATTTGTGTGCGTCGCTTTGGTGCGGACCCTTGATAAGTCTGACCCAGCGCCAGGCTCAGTTAAGCACATCGTAGTTAAGGTATCGCCAGAGGCTAATTTAGGAATCCATTGTTGTTGCTGCGCATCGCTACCGTATTTTTTCAGCGTGGATATTGCACCGGGTACTAAGTTGCAAACCATCTGCATAGAATGGTTAGCTCCGGCAAATACTTCGGATACCGCGGCTGCTACAAGTGGATTTTGAGCCATCCCACCAAATGCTTCTGGTGCCGTTAAGCCCTGCCAGCCTCCTTCGGCTAACAAGGTATACGCATGACTAAAGCCATCCGGCATAGTTACTTGGCCATCAGTTAACTTACAGCCTTGAGCATCACCCAGCTCATCTAGTGGCGCGATGATATCTTCTGCAAAACTGGCAAAGTGTTTAAGTACTTCTGTTGTTAGATCTGCATCCCATTGCGGATACGAGCTGGCTCCTGCAACACTATTGAGTGAGAAAAGAATATCGTCAGTAGGCGCTTTAAAGGGTGTCATGATAAAACCACAGATAACGGGTGCATCTATACAAGACCTAACAATCTTGCAGCGTTACCTTTGGTGATGTCGTCTCTTAGTTCATCCTTAATGCCAATCTTTTCAAAGTCTGCAAGCCACCGTTCTGGCGTAATCATTGGCCAGTCAGAGCCAAACAACACCTTTTTTCTTAATATGGAATTGCAATAACGCACTAAAATGTCAGGAAAGTATTTAGGGGACCAACCGGAAAGGTCGATATAAACGTTTGGTTTGTGCTGGGCTACCGCAAGTGCTTCTTCCTGCCAGGGAAACGAAGGGTGGGCCAGAATAATTTTTAAATCAGGAAAATCGACAGCGACATCATCCATTGTCATTGGGTTGGAATATTTTAAGCGCATGCCATTACCCCCCGGCATACCTGAGCCAACACCGGTTTGGCCGGTATGGAACAACGCAATGCAGCCTTCCTCTTGCAGTACTTCGTAAAATGGGTAGGCCATACGGTCATTAGCAAAAAAACCTTGCATGGTTGGATGAAATTTAAATCCTTTTACCTTGTAGTCACGAATCAAGCGACGCGCTTCGCGCACAGCCATCTTCCCTTTCCAGGGGTCAATGGATGCAAACTGTATCAGTACATCGCTATTTTCAGCGACCAGCTCTGCAATCTCATCATTAGAGTACCGTCGATACCCTGTTTCTCTTTCTGCATCAACCGGGAATATCACCGCGACAATATTTTGTTCTCGATAATGTGCTGCGGTTTCAGCAACGGTGGGTGGATGCTCCCACGGTGCACGAAAATACTTAGCCATCGTGGATTGCAGATCGTCATACCCGTCATCCGTGTGGCAGCCACAAGGCTCTTCGGCATGAGTATGAATATCAATTGCCCGTACCTTTGCAAGATCAATCATGAGTTATGGCTCTCGGTGCGATTTTGGAGGTGATGGCTCAAGGCCTCTAGTGCAGACATCAGATTAGCTTTAGTTTCGTTGTCCAAACCTGCAAGTAATCGCAACTCATGGGCTTTATCCGCTGCAACAGCTTTTTTACACAAACGTTTACCAGCCAATGTTGCTCTTAGGGCATACATACGACGATCAGTTTGTACACGATCACGTACGATGAGTTCGCGCTGTTCTAGTTCGTCAATGATAATAACGAGATTAGGCCGTTCGATATCCATAGCATCAGCTAACTGAGATTGGCTTAAACCTGGGTTATCAACGATAAACACTAAAGCCGTAAACGTTAACATTCGAAGGTCAAATGGTTTTAACGTTTCTGATAAATCAGCTTGGATAACATTAAAGGAGCGTTTTAGGTGGTAACCCAAAAATTTACGCAAGGTATCATCATTGATTCTGCTCGGAGCGATCGACGCTAGCTTGGTATTGCTCATGGTATTACCTAAATTTGGGTGGTCGCTTTTCAAGGAAAGCTTTTAAACCCTCTTCAGCATCTGGCGTTGTTTGCGACAGCGCTGCAGCTAGGGATTCTGTAAAGAGTCCGTCGTCTTTTGACATATCGTTAATTCGCGGAATCGATTGGATCATCAAGTAGTTAGACAATGGCGCATTGCGAGAAATCTTCCCCGCTAAAGTTTGAGCTAAGTCCATTGCGGCCCCCTCCTCAACTGAGTAATGCGTAAGCCCAAGCGCAAGGCCTTCCTCGGCATTATATTTGCGCCCGGTTAGCATCATTTCTGTCATTCTGTCCGCGCCCAATAAGCGGCCTACTCGTGCGGTAGCACCGCCACCAACAAAAATCCCACGACGCCCTTCAGGCAGTTGGAAAATAGTTGAAGGCTCTGCAATACGCACGTGAGTAGATGCGGCTAGCTCCAAGCCGCCACCAATAACCGCGCCGTACATGGCTGAAATAACCGCCAAACCACCAAACTGAATTTTGTCCATAACACCATGCCAATGGCGTGAGTGATACAGATTTTCTTCAGCCGAACGGTGTACGTGCTCGGACAAATCAAGGCCAGAGCAGTAGTGCCCTTCAATGCCCGTTAAGATCGCCACCTTTACATCCTTTGGTGGTGCTGAAAAGAACGCATCAATAGCTCCGACAAGCTCTTCGCACATCGCATTGCGCTTACCTGGGCGGTTCATCGTAAGCGTGGCGACAGGGCCGTCAACGGTAATGTTAAGCATTGGGTTACTCATTTTTAATCCTCAGCGTGGTGGCAGACGCACTGCGCCATCCAGCCGAATAGTAGTGCCATTAAGAAAGGGATTAACCACGATTTGCTCAACCAACAAAGCGTATTCGTGCGGATCCCCCAGCCTTGGAGGAAACGGAATGTTAGCGGTGATTTCTGCAGTGACATCTTCAGGGATGCCATCCATCATCGGCGTGTGGAATAAGCCCGGCGCAATACTCATCACCCTAATGCCCGCTCGGGCAAATTCACGCGCAGCAGGTAAGCACATAGAAGCAACAGCCCCTTTAGATGCCGCATAAGCTGCTTGCCCTAACTGCCCGTCTTCAAACGCAACAGATGAGGTATTAATAATAACGCCGCGCTCACCGCCGCCTAACGATTCGGATTCCATCATTCGTTTGGCTGCGTGAGTCATTAAGTTGTAGGTGCCAAAAAGATTGACCGACAAGGTGCGTTGAAACACGTCAAACGATGTTTTGCCTTCTCTACCAACGATACGGGCGGCTGTGCCGACTCCAGCGCAACTAACGGCCACGCGAGGCGTACCTAGATTAGTTTCAATTTCGCTAAGGCCTGCATCCACCGCAGCTTCGTCGCTGATATCCAATTGCACGGCATAACCATTTATTTCTTTGGCTACGCGCTTAGCGCCCTCGCCATCAAAATCAAGAATCCCGACACGCGCGCCTAATTTAGCTAGGTGGTGTGCTGTAGCGGCGCCTAGGCCACTAGCAGCACCCGAGATAACTGCTATTTGTCCGTCAAGGTTCATTGTTAACGATGTGCTGTAATTTAGATCATTATGTCTAATAACTATCGGTAGTCAACCCCAAAGCTGATATAAGCCCCTAAAAAAAATCATAGACAATAATAGTTATGATATGTAACTATCAGTTTTTCCCAGTGTCAGGCTAAGAAAGAACGTTATATGTCCGCTGCACAGACAACCCAATCTGACAAATTTTGGACACCTGAGTTTGAGCTTGAACATCGAGAGGATGGCTCCATCCTTATGCGGCACACGCAACCGCTACCTGCTTATCTGCCACTGCTTGCCGATTACCTAGACAAATGGGCTGATGAGGCGCCTGAGCGTACTTGGCTTGCCCGTCGTATGGACGGCGGTGATTGGAAGCGCATCAATTATGGTGACGCAAGACAGCAAGCGCGGGCGATCGGTGCTGCGCTTTTGGCTATAGGCTTAGGGCCCGAGCGACCCTTATTAATTCTGTCGGAAAACAGCCTTGAACATGCGTTGCTGGGTATAGCCTGCGCGTACGTAGGAATACCCTATGCTCCGCTATCACCTGCCTACGCCCTACGCTCTAAAGGCGCTGAAAAAGTAGC